>JAYRIK010000224.1:0-2363 GCA_041906865.1 Candidatus Auribacterota bacterium | reverse complement strand
CATTAAAACACCCGCATGAAGCATACTGACAGCAGTAGGTGCAGCGACGTGGCCATCGGGACTCCATACGTGAAAGGGCCAACAACCTGCCAGAACACCACAACCAATGAAAAGGGCAATATAAGCAATTTTTGCAAAGAGAGGATCAAATTTAACGGTTTCTTTAATCGTAATCAGATCAAAGGTATGGGCTCCTGCCAGAGAATAAATAGCTAAGAAAACTGTAAACATCAAAGCACTTCCCAGAAGAAGATAAAGGGTGAGTTTCAAGGCGGCATATTCTTTATTGGTGCTTCCCCAAATGGCAATCAGAAGATACATGGGAAGCACAGCCACTTCATAGAAAAGAAAGAAAAAGAAAAGGTTCATGGTCATGAAAACTCCAAAAACTCCGGCCACTAAAAATAAAAGAAGAGCAAAGAACTCTTTTACGCGATAGGTGAGTTTCCACGAAACGATGACGCCTGTAAAAATAACAATGGAGGTCAGGATAATCATGGCCATGTTGAGGCCGTCTACACCATTCCAATAATTGATGCCGTATCGGCTTAACCATTCTACTTTTTCTTCTAATTGGAGATGAACATTGGAAGGGTCAAATTTGGCATAGGCAATAAATGAAAGAACAACAGAGATGCCAGAAACCACCAAAGAAATAACTTTGATAGCCAAGTCCGCTGATCGAGGAGTTAAAAGAATCAAAAGTACTCCGATAATAGGACAAAGTAATATGTAACTTAAGATTGAAATATGCATTTTACTTCCTTAAATTTTAAAGCTTACTTAAGTAAAAAATAAATCACGGCTGAGCTAATCACAAAAAGCATCATCAAATAGTCTTGAAGTTCTCCAGATTGTATTCTTGAAAGCAAGGCCCCTAGTCTAAATGTATTTCTGCCAGAACCGTCTACCATTTGACCATTGATGATTGTTTTATCAAACCAGTTTAAAAACCCTGAAAACATTAGAATCATTTTTCCAAAAACTTTTTCGAAAAGATCATCCAAATAATATTTATGATCGAGAAGCTTTCGTACTCCCGTAGAAGTGGTAACAGGTTGAGCAGGTTTCTTGACATAATTCCAAAAGGCAAGAATCAATCCAACAGCAGCAACGCCTGTTCCTGTGAGCATCAATTTCATAGAAAGTTCACCATGCGCTTCAGGAGAAATAAATTTCAAAAGAACATGGTGAAAAACGCCTGTGCCCATAAAACCGGCGATAAGCGATCCAATGGCCAAACTGATCAAAGGGAAATTGTTGCAGAAGGTGTAAATTCCTAATTGATGATGGGGATGATCATGAGCATCAGAAGATTTGAAATAGAGAATAAACAATAATCTGAAAACATAATAAGATGTAAAAAAGCTGACGATCAAACCAGCGGTATAAAAAATAGGCTGATGTTCAAGAGCTTCTAGAATTAAATCTTTACTCCAAAATCCAGAGAAGGGGAAAATACCTGCTAAAGAAAGTCCGCCCACTAAAAGAACAGTTAAACTTAATTTCTGAGAGCGAGAACCTTTTTTTGCCATTTCCCAAATGTCATTGGTGTGAAAATGATGAATCAGGCTTCCAGCTGTTAAGAAAAGAAGTGATTTGAAAAGGGCATGTGTTGCGAGATGAAACATACCACCCTCATAAGATCCCGCTCCTAAAGCCATCATCATAAGACCTAATTGACTGATGGTGGAATAAGCCAAAATCTTTTTAATGTCATTTTGAATCACAGCTAATGTTGCACCCGTCAAAGCTGTTAAAGTTCCAAAAATAAGAACGAAGAGCATGGAAGTGTGAGAAGCACTGAATAAAGCAAAATTTCTTGCGGTTAAGAAAACACCAGCGGCTACCATGGTTGCGGAGTGAATAAGAGCACTCACAGGCGTTGGACCTTCCATCGCATCTGGAAGCCAAATATGAAGAGGGAATTGTGCGCTTTTGCCCATCACGCCTGCGAAAATTAAAAGGGTAATGAGTGTGATCATTCCTGTGGAAAGGGTTTGCTGAACGACTCCAGAATTCAAATATGAAAAATTAAGATTTCCCACATGAAGGACTAAAAGCCCCACAGCCAAATAAAATCCTAAATCGCCCAATCGTGTGACCACAAAAGCTTTTCTGGAAGCAGCGGCGGCTGAGGGTTTTTGATACCAGAAACCAATTAAAAGATAAGAAGCGAGTCCCACCAATTCCCAGAAAATAAAGGTCTGGAGAAGGTTGTTAGAAATAATCAGATTGACCATGGCAAAAGAGAAAAGAGATAAAAATGCAAAATAGCGAGATTTTCCTCGTCCTTCTTCAGCCATATAATTGACTGAGAAAACTTGAACAAAGAAGCTGACGGAGGTCACAATAAAAAGCAT
>JAYRIK010000223.1:0-11651 GCA_041906865.1 Candidatus Auribacterota bacterium | reverse complement strand
TGAGTCGTTTCGTAGACATACAGTTTTTAAGTTGGATGAAAGAGGACAGGTTCTTTTCGCTTTTGAAGTCATGGTTCCAGGAGAGCAAGGTGATCGTCGTGATATTGGAGCAGAGCAAAGATGGAAAGTAGCGACAGAAGTGATTCAAGAATTTCCAGATAAGGATTATTGTGTTGTTCCTTTAGACAAAGCACCTTTGCCAAAAGCAACCTATCGGTTGTATGGAGAAGAAATTGAGTTTAGCTCAACAACTTCATTGTCTGTGATGGGCTTTCAATATGGAACAGCTGAAGATGGAAAACGCTTAGAATTTTTAACGCGATCTATGATTGATGAAATAGCCAGAAAAGTTGGATGGGGATCTGAAGCACTGGCTTTAGAAATTGCAAGACAAGTAGCTGAACTTACTGCGGCGACACATGTTTTAGGATATGTTGGGTATGCAGAAGAAGGAAGCGGAGAAAATGTAATCACAAACCACGATCATCATACAGGAAATTTTAGATTAATTATAAGAAAGGGAGAAGATATACCTATTAAGGTAAAGCTGGTAGATGATTTTGTTGTATTTAGAAAGATTAATCCTGAAGAGCGAGCAACAGGAATGTTTGTTGATAATGCACATATTGTGATAGGAATTCCTGAAGCTTCTGTAATTGGATTATGTGACATTTTACATCTTCATGAGATAGATTTGCTTGTGATTTTTGAAGAAGCAGAAAATAAGCAAATCTTGGAGAAAGTTAAAAATCTTGGTAAGGGGGAGGTCTTTATTGATTATGGGAAGAGAAAGCAAGATCTGAAAGCTATTTTTAGAGAGCATGTCACGGGGATGTCAGATAAGCAGCATTTTAGAAATCAGTTATTGGATGCGATTCTTCAAGAATCCGTCGAAAGTTTTGCTATCGAGAATCTCCTGCAAATTCTTTCCTTCTTTTTTGATGAAGAATTTTTTCCTGAACCTCAAAGAGTAGTTTTAACCCCTGAACAAGAAAAAATGTGGATTATTTATGAAAAAGTGCAGAAGGATCGAGATAATGCTTTTGTGATTTTAGATTGCCTTGGAAAAGTTTTAGGGCAGGAAAGGGTGGTTGTTTCAGGATGGGAGCAGAAGTCAGAAGGATATGCTTTGCTGCAAGAAAAGTTTAAGAGATTTTTGGAGCAGAAAAGGGCTGATCCTAAATTTCAAACTCGTGGATTTGGATATGCTTCTGTTGCTAGAACCCCTTGGATTAATTTTTTTACTCAGGCAGGACCAGGTGCGGTAGAGGCTTTAGATGTCACATGGGATAAGTTTATGATGGATGAACTGATTTATGATTTATGTAAGTATCCTTCTATGAAACCTATTCGAGAGAAACTTTTAAAACAAATTGTGCCAGGATCTTATCGGTTTGATATTAATTCCTCTGATGCTGCCCCTGTCATCCCCGAAGGTGGTAATCGGGGATCCACTACAGATATCACCACTCCTCAACAAGCCCTACAATCCATTTTTGGAACACAATCTAATCCTAATATGGAAAATACTCGCAAATTTTTTAAAGTAGCGACTAACTTGAGAAAAGTGTTCCCTTACGAACTTTCTAAAGATGATCCTCGTCCACCTTTGCAATATGCCATTGAAGAAGGAATTTACTTTGAAATAGCTCCTGGACTTTACATGACTCCCATCACAGAATCCTTTAGACGGCATATTATTTTTAAAATGACTGAGCCTGGGAAAGTTGATTTTGCTTGTGAAGTTTTGATTCCCGGCGAAGACGAACCACGTCGAGATATCAGAATGCATAAACGTAAAAGGATAGCTCAAGAGTTAGAAGATGCTTTTGAAAATCGGTATTGCGTTAAAACTTTACTGGGTTTGCAATTTCAAGAGGGAGAATATGAGTTTTATGGACAAAAAGTGAGATTTGATGAAGATACACCTCTGTGCATATTGGCTTATGACTATGTTGAGGATGGGAAGAGAATGGAATATGTTTCTCAAGAAATGCTATCCCAAATTGCCATTAAAATGAAGATTTCTGAAGCAGAACTACATCGTCAGATTGCAGAGCAAGTGGCTGCATGTACAGCTGCAACTCATGTTCTTGGGTTTGCAGGACGCGGAGATGATGGAGGACATTTTGATCATCATTTAGGTAATTTTCGTTTGGCTGTTAGACAAGAAGGTGGAAAAATCAGTGTTGATGTAAAGCTTGTAGGTGATTTTGGAGTTTTTCAAAATTCCCCCCTCTTGAAAGATCCTGCTTTAAGAGCCAGAGATGTTCAAGTAATTGTTGAAGGACAAAATCGCTTTCCCGGTTTAGCGAATATTCTGAAAATTCCAAAAGATGAGCTATATAAGATTTTTAGAGAAAAGAGGGAGGCTTTAGAGGCTGAATTACACGATGCAAGAGAAATGGGGACTATGCCATCAAGAGGAATTGGTTTCTCTGGCTTTCCAGACTCTTTAGATCTTTCTCCTTATCGGTCTGTTATTGAAGAGAAGATGAATGAGGGACAATTCAAATCAGCAAGTTTTTCGAATGGAAAGCTTTCTGAGACTCAAGTAACGCATGAAAAGACAGAAGCAAAAATAGGGCAATCTGTTACTGTGGCTAATTTGGACTTTTTGAACAATGTGGAATTTTCTCCCAAAGATCGAGAAGCTTTAGAAGGTCTTACGATTATTTTTGTTGATGGTTTAGATGAAGCAGTCAGGAAAAAAGCAAATGAATTGGGATTATCATCTGACAAAAATTGTAAAGGAGCTCATTATGGCATTTCTAGATCTCAAATATATTTAGATGCTAACCTACTTGATCCATCGAATAAAAAAGATTTAATACATCAGCTTCATCATGAAGTACAGGAGAGAAGAGCGGTAGTAAATGCTCTTGATAATAATTTAAAAGATTGGAGAAATCACAGAGCTAATACTGATGTTCAGGATGTTATCGAAGTTTTTGCTAATGCAAAACATCGAGATTTAATGATAGAGGAAGGAAGGCTTTCTGAAGAAGTTTTACCGAATGATGTTTTGCAGTCATCCATAATTGATTTGGAAAAGGAAGGCTATAAACAAGCTGATTCTGTAGGTCCTCATAGATTCAAAGTTTGGGAAAAAGATGGGGGGAAGGTATTGCTAAAAGCAAGAGACTCTGATCTTTGGTTTTATCCTTTAATGGAGTTTGCTGCGGCTAGATTCGCAAGAAAATTAGGCGTTGAAAATGTAAACGAAGTTCACTTGGGAAGTCCAAAATATCCAAATCAGATTTTTAGCTCAATCATTGAAGTTTTTGAAGGTTCTACTCCTCTTTTGCCTAGCTCTTATTTTGATCCAACTCCTCCAAGTGAATTAGTTCAAAAACATCCCAACTTAGCTAATTTGTGGCCTAACTTGATTGATCATAAGGCTTGGTTAGAAGTGATGGACGATCCACATAAGTTTATTGAGAGCGATATTTTTAGAGTTTTTTGGGGTTGGCTAGATCCAATGCCAGCAAAGAATGTCTTGGTTAGAAAAAATAGAGAAAAATGGCAAATGCGATTTATTGATTTTGCTCCTTCTCCTGTACAGTTCTTTTGTAGTGCACACGGGTATCTCGAAGCTCATGAAGAATCCATCAGAAAACACGGTATGGGTTTAATCATGAAAATAGCAGAATTAACAAATGAAGAGATTTATCAACTTGTTGATGAGATTTTGCCTGAGACTTTGTCAGCAAATAAACAGATTCCTAGTGAAGGAATGTGGGCTTTGGAGAGTGTGCGTCAGGGGATGATTATTAAATTGATTCATAATCGAAATATTTTTCGAGAATGGTTTCAGAAACAACCTGAGTATGAAGTACGACAGAGAGAATTACGCGAGCAAGAAGTACGAAAGATTATTCAAAAAGGTGGAGTTATTGAAGAAGGAATTTCCGTAGTTTGCCCGGTTTACAGAGAATTAGAGAATGGGAATTTCTTTCGATTGATTGAAAGTTTTACAAATCAAACAGCCGCGATGGGGAATTATGAACTACTTTTGCTTATTAACAATACGCCTGGCATCAAAGGACCTGTTTTTGAAGAAAACCAAAGAACTTTGGAAATAGCGCATTTTCTGGAAAATCCTGATACAAATGCAGTCGAACCAGATTGCTTATCCCAATATTCAGAAGAGCAAAAAGAGATAATTCGTAAAGCTAGAAAAATAGGGCTTAAAGTAAAGGTGAGAGATTTTTCTACACAAGGCATCGAAAGAAATATTGGCTTGATTCGTGATAAAGGCGTTCAAGAGGTAATTGCTCAATATGTAAATGAATTAGGAGGAGATCGTGTTGTTGCAATGATGGATGCGGATACAGTTGTCCATTCTAATTATATTGAAAATATTTTAGTTCATTTTTCAGATCCAACGCTTAATTTTCTAAATTTAGATATTGATTTTCAGGTGACAGGAGAAGGTTTGGATGAGCTTTTTTATCATACTCTTTATGCTGATCGGTGGTCAGGGATGTCAAGACGTTTCTTTTCCTGTTTAGGCGGTCAACCCGAAGGAATTTCACCTCGTATTGTTGCACGAGCTTCAGCTTTAAAAAAAGTTGGAGGCGTTCCGCATGATGCCTTTAACGAAGATGGGCATCTTATCGGGAATTTAATTAAATTAGGAGGATATCGCTTAGCGCATGATGTACAAGCAGTGACAGCAGACCGAAAAAGAGTAGATGGATATAATTCAGCCAGTCGAGGTGCAGGTGGGGTTGAAGTAGACAGATCTCGTTTATTACTACCTCTCTTTTTTGGTCTTCAAAGAAATGAAAATAATTCTATTTTAGAAATCTGTCAGTTTTTGGATATTGTCTATAATAAACATGATCCAGAGATGAGTATTACAGAATATTCGGCGAGGCCTAAGCAATCTTTAGACGTAGAGACAATCGAATTTTTAAAAAGATACTTACCTGTTGATGAATTGAATGAATTAGAAAAAAGAATACAGATCGAAAGAGATAAGCATGAAGCTCTACGTAAAAGATTATCTGAATCTGTACGTATTATTACTCAGAATGTTCTCCAGAATAAAGATAAACAAAATTGGCTTGAAGGGGTTTCTGATCCAGAAGTGTTAGCTTTTTTTAAAATGAATGCGCATTGGATATATCAAAGGATTCAAGATTCAAGATATTTGATCTTTTCACCAGAAGCAGCCTTAGGATATTTAGAAGGTAATTTTCCAGACTGGTTCAAGCCCTACGATGAAACAAGACTCAAACGTCAGGTAACAAATACGCATGTTATTATTAATTTTCTGAAGGAAGCGTACAATCGACCCAAGGCTTTTCCAATAACGGCTTTGCTTTTGAAAGTTCTGGAAGGGAAAATTCCTGTTGCGGAATTTTTAAACATGATGTCCACTCAGGAAAAACAGAGAACAAGACCTCAAAATGGTTCTCAAGGTTTTTCTGGTCTTCCTGATTCTTTAGATTTTTCGCCTTATCGATCTGTGATTAAAAAGGCGATGGATGAGGGAAAATTTAAGGTGGTGAGATGGAGCAAAGGGAGATTTTTTAATTCTTTTTCATCAAGTTTCTCCATATCTGTAACTCGTAGAGATAATCCTTCGATGCTGTTAAACAAAACAGTCACTGCACCCAAACTTGATTTTCTAAATAGTCTGGAACTTTCAATAGAAGACCGAGAGCCCCTAAAAGGTCTCAGAATTATTTTTATTGATGGATTGGATGAAGCAGTGAAGAAGAAATCAATAGAACTAAGGCTTTCGCCAATACCAGAGGATTGCAAAGGAGCGCATTATGGGATTTCTCGCCCACAAATATATTTAGACTCAAAATTGCTTGATCCTGCAAACAGAGCTGATCTTATTCGTCAACTCCATCATGAGGTGCAAGAAAGAAAGTTGGTGTTAACTGCACTTAAGAAAAAATACCCGAAGTGGAAAAAACAACGAAAACAGAGAAAATATGTAGATGAAATTAATCTTTTTATTGAGTCAATTGCTGCAGAAGCTCATGATCGTTTGGAGGCAGAAGAAAAAGATGCGATTGATATTGTTTCAGAACTTTTAGATGTTGTTAATTTCTATCGACAGAACATGGCAGAAAATGCAGCTTCGATTAGTTTAATGGAGCAAGATCTTAAATTGCTTTTCATAAAGAGAATTTTACCTGCAAAAAATAAACAAGAGTTGTTTTCTAAAGTTTTGGCAATATGTGAAAAAGAAGGTCCCTTTGCAATTTCCATTTTATATTTAATTTGTTCCGATGCTTTTTTATCAAAAACATCTTTTAGCATTACTCCTCAAGAATATGATCGACTTTTGTCAATTTTAGGCCGTGCGCTAGCTTTTAGAGAAAAATATTTTGCTGCACAAGTTCTTAATTGTATTCGAAAAATTTTGCTTGATGAAAGAATTGTCATGGAGACTCCTTTTGATAGAAAGAAGGCTTTGGAAGAGTGGGAAGGCAGAATGGGAGGTTTTTTTGATCCAGCATCTCGTTTTGAAATGCCTCAGATAATTGAAAATGAAGAGCAGGCTTGGAATGTAATTTTTCGAAATGAACACAATGAAAAGACGTTTTTAGAACTTGTAACAAGGTATAGAAAATTTTATTCGTTTCGAATTTCAAATTTTGATCATCGTCCTCCTCTTCAATATGCATTGGAAGAAGGAATTTATTTTCAGATTGGTCCAGATTTATATGTGACACCTATCACGCAATCTTTTCGAAGACATATTGTTTTTAAGAAGGATCCGAATGGTAAAATTCTTTTTGCTTTTGAAGTGATGGTTCCTGGAGAAGATGATGATAAGTTAGATATACATGCTGATCAACGAATAGAAGTAGCTAATGCTCTGCTTCAAAGTTTTCCAGATAGAGACTATTGTCCAAAGCCGCTTTTCTCAAAAGTTTTACCTAAAGAGCAGTATGATCTGTATGGGCGCAGTATAGATATTATGGAGCGAGATGCTCCTCTTTCAGTTATGGCATTTGATTATAGCGAGAAGAAAGACGGGAAACGATTAGAAAATGTAACGCATAACGATCTTAAAAATTGGTCAGAATTGATAGGGTGTTCATTAGATGAATTAAAAGAAAATATTATCGAACAAACTGCAGAATTGGTGGCATCTCTTCATCGATTAGGGTATGTTGGAAACAACATGTTGATTGTAGGAGGATCTGACTGCCATGTTGGTAATATTCGAGTTATTTTTGATGCTCAAACTCGAAAACTTAAATTAGAGTGGGTAGGGGATTTTGTGACATTTAGAAAAATTCATTTTGAAGATCCTGATTTATCGAGTTATGAAGTAGCCGATATTTTGGGAATCATTGGTTTTGAAGGTATTTATGCTTCGTCTCCAGGACTTGTAACTATTTTAAATATACCTAAGAATGATTTGATGAGTATTTTTTATGAAGTTTATTACCGTTTTAAATTCTATGGAGATCAATTGCTTGAAATTAAGCCTCATGGCCTACCTAGAACAGAATTTCAAGTTGACGCTGCTGCTTAAGAAGAGTTTTAGAATGATAAATCAAAATTATGCTAAAATATACATATGCGAATGAATAGAAAATCAATTAAGTATTTTGATTGGGAAGAAACTAGATCAGAGCAAGTTTCTCCACATTCTTCCGAGCGTTGGTTTTTGACCCCTCGAAATGTATCTCAAGTGGATGTTCCTTCCTTAGAACGGGAGTCTAAAGTAAAAGCACAAAAGAAAACCACTTCAATTATGAGGGGGAGAAGCTAAGTTTTGTTTTTTTAGACTTCACCTTAACTCCCTTTGCTTTCCTCTAAGATGCCATCTCTTTTTATGAGGGTATAATCCAACCATAACCATGATCGATCATTTAATCTAATATATTCTTTAACTTATTCTGTTCAAATGTATTATATCCTATAATTATATTTGACAAAACCCTTTTTATATGCTAATATATTTCTTCTGTCTAACTGATATAAAAAGGGATAGTAATGGGGAATACAGTCGTTTTAAGGAAGGGTTATAAAAAGTTACTAGCCCTGTTGCTTTCTTTTTCTATCGGGGTTGATGCGGGTCTTCTGTCAGAAGCTTCGGTAAGTATTCCTGTGGCTATTTCTTCCCAAAAGTCTGAAAATTCAAAAACTTCTTTTCTCTTGGATAATTTAATTCTTCCAGGCATGCAGCCGGGAAAATCCTTTAAAGGAACAAGTGACGGGCAACTGATATTGATTCGCGATTTACACTGCCAAGAGGAAGCACAAACTAAAATTGCTCAAGCGATAGAGACACTTTCCAGTAAATACGGTGTTAATCAAGTACTGATGGAGGGAGCTGACGGGCTTGTAAGAACTCAACTTTATAGTAGCTTCCCTGATGAGAAAATTCGAAAGCAAGTCGCTAGTGAATTTCTAAAACAAGGGTATTTGAGTGGAGCTGAATATGCTGCTATCAAAATGGGTAAAAATACCAATTTAAATCTTTATGGAGTAGAAGAGGCTTCGTTATATGTTGAAAATTTTAAAGCTTTTCGAAAAACAAGAAAACTTTATCAGTCTAAACTGGAATCAATTAAAAGATTTGATCAGTGGCTTAATGAACTTAAGAAAGAAAGATATTCCAAAGAATTAATGACATTAGATGCAGTGTCTGAAAATATTCAGAATGGGAAAATAGATACAGAAGAATTGATTAAAATCTTGAAACAAGACGAATCAAATCGAGAGTTGAAAGACTTAGAAGTATGGCTAGAAACTATTAAAGCTTCAAAAGCGCTTGATGTAGAAAAAGTTCAAATCTCCTTAAATTTGCTCATCAGTCATTTTCAAAAGAGTTTGGTGCAAGAAGAGATGAAAGAAGTGATTCAATGGACTTTAGGATATCGATTAGGAAAGATTGAAGCATCTGAATACTTAAGTCGTTTAAGGCAAAAGACAGGAGAGGTAGCTTTTGATCGCGACTACTCCATTCTTGAAACATGGAGAAAAATAAGCCAGGCACAGAAGACTTTCAATACAGGGGAATTAATTACATCTATTCAAACTGAACTACAAGGGCAAATAATCAAGCTCTCACAAGAGGAGCATGTGGAGCCCATAGTTGCTCTAGATCAATATTGGAAAAGATTAAACCATCTGATTAGATTAGAACTTAATAGAACTGAGCTTGAAGAACTAAAAAAAAATGGATTCCCGACAGAAGCTTTCGGGAATGATAAGAAGGTTGCTCATTTGTCATCCCCGAGCGTATTAATCGGGGATCCATTTTATTCAAGAGGCACCGCTTTCTTGGTAGAAAATTTCAGCAATGACATGCCTGATATCAACGACCTCATCAAAAGCGCATGGCAGTTTTATGAACTGGCTCAAAAGCGCGATCATGTTTTGGTTCAGAATGCGCTGAAAGCAGTGAATAGTGGATTGGGGATAGTGGACAGTCATTTAAAAAAAGAAATTAATACTGGTAGTAGACTATCCTCTAACCACAAGCCCCAAACCACTGTTTTAATCACTGGCGGTTTTCACACAGAAGCTATTCAGAAGCAACTAGAAGAATCAAATATCAGCTACAGCACATGGACTCCTATCGTCTCTGGGGATGTCTCAAAAAGCCCTTATGAGAAGATCATGATGGATAAGAGATTTGATTTAGATGGCATGGAGTTTTCTGGGAAACGTATCGCAATCCGAGATGAAAAAGATCCCATTCGCCAAATGATCGCAACGCCAGATCTGCTTGCCGACTTTGAAGCGCTTGGTGAAGTAAGGCAGGCGTCACTTCAACAAAAAATTGTTGCAAGATTTGTGAATCTTAGAATAGAACAAGGGGCTTCTGTTCCTCAAACTTTTGAAGAATGGTTTGGTGGAAAGTTTTGGGAGAGTTTGAATGATAAAGAACAAAGGATAGTAAAAAAAGTTTTTGATCTTTTTTATAAGGTTTTTCAAATCGAAAAATATAATCCTAAAAGTGAAACTCAAGCCTATCTTGCCATTGGAGTTTTAGAGGAGGTTTTTGGAGAGGATTCTGTTGTAGTTAAAATCGCCCAAGACCATTTTAATAGGCAAAAATCCAAGACTCTCGCTGAATGGAGAGCTCTCTATGGAAAGGATTGGGATTCTATTTTTGAAGAGCTGAATAAAATTGGATTTTTCTTCGACTCTACAGAAAAGAGAGAGCTAAGAGAGGCAATTGAAAAGTTAAATCTTAAAGAAGGGCAAAAATATTTACATGTGGGTATTGCACTTAATAAATTAGCTTTTTTGTTAAGCCTTATGGGGGTTCAATGTGTTTTTGTAGATTTAGAGCCAGATGCTGTTGGAAGTGTGCAAATTTGGTCCGAAAGTTTTCGTAAAGAGTTGAATATTTCTGATTCTCTTCCAGTCAGATTTATTGCTAAGAATATTGATAATGTGATGGGTGAAAATGGTTTGGCATTTGATGAGGAAAATACATTTGATGTCATTAGCATGTTTCATATTTTTTTTGATTTTAAAGGTGATATGTCGAGGGCTATTGGGAATTTGCTGGCACTTGTGAAACCAGAAGGAATTCTTTGGTTTACTCCTGAAACTACTCTTCCAGGTATTGCAAGTAATATGGATATGGCTGCTGCTGTGAGAAAAATAGCTAGTGGAGTTGAAAATACAGAAATTCGTTTAGAAGCAATTTCAGATGTTGTGATAGATGGAAAATTTAATGACGATTCTCTTAATCATGCTTATCGAGTGACAAAAATACCTCAGCGTCCGACTCCGACGGGGAGTGCAGCGGTAGGCATGCTCAGAGCAATTGGACCATATAAAACACCAAAAAATTTAAGTCAAGATGAGATGGATTCTCTTGTAGAGTTGTCTAAAGACAGAAGCACGTTTGCTCGTTTTGAAATAAGTGAGCGGGTGATCGAATGTCAGGTGGTTATTTATAATGAAGATGATGAAAATGACAAAATTGGGAAAATTGCCAAATCAAAAGAATTTAAACACGCATTTCATATCCCAGCGTCTTTATCCAAAGATGGGAAAAATTATATTTTTATTTCCTCTAAAGCTAAAGAACAAAGCAGCTTTTATCAGAGACACGAAGTAATGGAAATTTATATTCGTGATAAGTTTGGTGAGAGAATACGACAGGATATTAAACAAAAAAAATACCCTCCCGAATTTACCTTTGAGCGTATTATTCACATCTTGGCCTGGGCTATGCAGATGGAAGAAAATAATTGGACTGAACCAGCTCAAGTAGCATTTTTTGAAAAAGAATTTAATGAAAAATCTTTGATGGATCTCTTTGAAATAATTAGAGAGAGTCGAATACTCCATTATCGACTAATCCAGTTTTATTTAGGCTTTGAGATGGAAGAAAAGATTAGAACTTTTGATCAATCGGTTAAAAACTTTGCTCGAAGTCGAGTCCGTGAAATTGTTCTTACAAATAAAGAACAAAACACCGTTCTTTTATTTGCTGCCGCTTTAGGTAGTTGGGGGCTTGAACTATGCAGAAAATATCGAGGGGGAGGAAGCAGTAGAGAAAAGAAATACTTTGATATTGCTATTGAAACCACTAGGAAATATGGTGTAGCTGAATCGGAATATCTCAAGAAAATATATCCTAATCTTTTTGATTTAGGATATGCCATTGTAAATCAAATTTATTTTGAAAATGGGGTTGA
>JAYRIK010000222.1:0-11484 GCA_041906865.1 Candidatus Auribacterota bacterium | reverse complement strand
GATGCTATTCCTGAAGATACAAATGCCGTTTTATCTCCTCCTTATATTGCATATTCCATGGAACTCAAAAAACAAGTCAATCCTAATAATAGGTCCTTGGTGGCTGTTTATGGTGGCGCAGGAGCAGATATTTCTTCATTTCTCTTATCTACGAATGCTACTGAAAATTATTTTGTAGATGAATGGTCTATAGATGCTAAGAAGTTGAAGAAATGGATCGAAGAAGATTGGGAAAAAATCGAATTAAATGATGGATATATGCAACGAAAAAGATTTAGAGGTTTTGGAGAAAGTAGAGATTTAGGGAAATCTTTGGATTATCGGATTGCTCAAGAATTGAAAGCGATGGGAATTGACCCTACAACTATTCATATTTCTGTGAAAGATGTGGAGGATAGAAGCACATTGTTTATGGGACGTCATGATCCTAAGAAGTATGTAAAAATAGAGTTTGATTGGACCTATCCAGGAACACAAGAAAGTAAGAAGTATTCGATTACGTATATTCCTGAGAGTATTTTTGACATTGCTGCCTATCACCGTGAAATAGAAAGGTCATTGTTAGATAAAGTATTAGGCAGGGGTATAGACGTTTATTATCAGAGAGCAGGAGAGGATATTGCAGAGATGTATGAACATTTAATGCCTGTTTTAGGAAAGGTACTTCGTCCGGGGGGATGTATTGTCAGTGATAATTGCAAGAACACGAAAATGACCGAGAGAGAAAGTGGAATCGTTGATTCAAAACCATTTTTGGAAGAGGGAGGAGATAAATTTGAAGTTGTTCCTTCGACCCTCTTGATGGATTGGTGGACTGTGATGATGCCCAGCTGTACTCCTTATGGCTCGAAGATGAATGTTTTGCGCAAACAAGCTTTACCTGCTCAAATTACGCGGGGGCTTTCTGCTCTGGCAGATTTTCTGTGGATAGATTTGAAATGGGCTGAAGTCGCTTGTGGACATCGTCTCATGGGTGATGAGCTGACGCAAGCTGCTCAAGAGCTTGTGTCATACAGAATTCAAGGATTGATGGATTTAGCAGATGATCTAAAAAAGACCACTTTAGGTCTGATAGAGGCCCCTCCTGAAGAACTGCAAGGGATGAATGATATGCTGCAAATTGTAGAATATATTAAAACTCATCGCGAAGAATGTATTCATGCAGTGGTAGCCTATATTCAAGAAGAGTATGCGACAGCTGAAGGGTATGTTCCAGATTTAAATTCAGTAAGACGAAAGCATATTTATGGTGTGAGTGGCGCAAGAGACTGGAACGGTTGGCAAGAAGCGTTAAAAAAGAGGCAAACTCCAAAGTCTTCTCTCAATCCTCGAAATCAATTTTTAAAACCTGAAGAAGTAAATGTACCTTCTTTTTCCATTTTAAGTAGACCTTATGTAGGCTATGCAATGGCAGTCAAAAGAATGGTAAATCCTGATAATCGTGATTTGACGGCAGTTTATGGAGGTGCTGGAGCGGATGTCTCTTCCTTTCTTTTATCTACAAATGCAACAACCGCTTATTTTGTAGATCCTGGTAGTCCCGATCCAATTGAATTAGAGAAAATTCTTAGAGACGGGTGGGAAACCATACTTCCCAATGATAATTATATGCAAGATAAGAGGAGAAAGGGATTTGGTAATAGAAGTCATCTTAAAGATAGAATGTCGCACTTAGGAGATGTGGATAGAAAAATTGTGTCTATGCGTTTGGTTCAAGAATTAAAGGCAATGGGTGTAGAAAAAGATTCGATAAAAATAGAACATAATGGAAACAAAAAGTTCATGCGTGTTTCCTTTGATTGGACTTATCCTGGAACACATCATAAGAAAAATTATTCCATCACCTATATTGCTTGTTTAATTCAAGATATTGGTGAAACGGATCCTAGTAAAATGAATCCTGAAATTGCTAAGGCCTTAAGAGGGGGCATTGATCTTTATTATCAAAGAGCAGGTATGACAATTCCTTATTCATATGGGAATTTTATTCCTGCTTTATCATCAGCTTTAAGAACGGGAGGGTATTTTATTACAAATGATTATGATGATACTGCTCCATTTAGAGGATATCTTGGATTGGGGCGAGTTCTTAATGGTGAACTTGAAGAACAATTTCCTTCCTTTGCTATGAAGTGGTGGGAACTTCTCATTCCTTCCGAAATGGGATATGGATGGAAGATGAGCATTCATAGAAAAGGTGTGAGCATAGGGGATGATAGGGGATTTGACGATGAAACGGTGACTGATTTGTCTGGAATAGGACAATCTCCCGAACAAGTAACTGAAACTTCTGGAAAAGGCCTCATTGGTTCTTGGACAGTAACAGAAGTGAAGCACGCTCCAACAGATGAAGAGCCTTATCTTGCTCTGGCTTTAAAGGGGCTCAACAAGAATCAAGGACAAACTCGAGACAATGCGAGAGTCAATGCACGCAAACTAACTCAGGATGAAATCGAAACGCTTCAAACAAAAATTATGGTTCAACTTATTCCAAGAGCTAAGGCGATTCATGATTCAATAAAAAGAGATCATGTCTTGGCTGTTTTAAATCATTTGCTGGAGTACTTAGAACATCATTCTCTCTGGCTTCTTGAAAATCATTCTGAAATTCAGGGAGGTTTTGGCGATAAAAATATCATTTGTGTGAATCATGAACGATTTTTTTCTGAAGATGGTTTAGAAGCTGTTTTTCATGAAGCAGCCCATAGTTATTTTGATGCTCATTCTGAAGTGTTTGATACAAGAAGTAATAAAGCTCTTTTCCCAACCGTACATCAGTACGCTCGAGGACTCGGCAAAAAAGATAGAAACGGAAGAAAAGTTTCAGGACTTAAACCTGAGGAAAGAGGACTTCAGGATGAATTATTTGGAGATAAGGATATCTCAGATCCCAATAGGGATTGGAATAAGGAATTGTATGAGTTAGCCACTTTAATGCAGGTGTTGAGCTTAGCAGGGGATAGGTCGCGATTGTTGGCAGCTGAAAACTGGTTAGATCATTTAGTTCGTTCAAAGAATGAATCAGAAAAGTTAATTCAAGTGGTTGCTAAGCAAAGACAAGAAAAAGTTCGAGAAGCTTTGAAGATTTTAGCCCAACGAAAAGAACCTCAAGTTGTGAATATTTATGTGAATCATCAAGTGGCGGGAGGAGTTCTTGGTCGTGCCAAAATAATTGCTGAAGCCTTGATTCATTCATGCCCTCAAATTATTGTTAATATATATGTTTTTGATAAAAATTTTTCTCCACATGGTTTTGCCATAGCTTCTTCAAGAGAAGAGAGAATTTTATGGCATGCTATGTCGGAAAACGATTTGTTTGATAAAGGGCTTCATCGAACTTCGCAAGTCCATATTGGAGCAAATGTGGTTCTTGATTTTAAAAAACATTTACCGGAAGGTAGCATTGTCATCGAATCAGAAGCTTTGCCAGGTATTCAAGGACGCCAGCAAAAAGGATCTCGCTATTTATCAAAGCGGTACAAATATTGGATTACTCATGATCTTGAAGATGTTTATGGAACACTTTTTTTAGATCCGCATTTACGTCAAAAAGCGTTAGCTAAAAATTCTTGGGATGTAGAACAGCTTGTAAAAGAGCGTTCACGTTGGCTAGAGCATATTTTAAAGTCTGGTGCAAAGGGTGTGCAAAGAGAAAATCTTTTAAAAACACTAGCGACTCGAGAGGGTTGGGATCCTGCAAAAGCTATTTGGACATGGGGATATTTTCAGGACTCTAAGGCCTTCTTAGGAGAGATAGTTGATTTGGCAAAAGCATTTTCATTGGAAGAAATTAAGAAAATTCCTTTTGCTGAAGGTGGAAGACAGTTACTTTTTCATTTGATCCCAGGAAAGTCAAAGTTAAGATTTTTTGATGCGGGTCATTTGTCGGAATATGGGATAACCATTATTACGAGTTGGGGAGAGATTATAGAACCAGACGATCCTTCTCGAAGAGTCCCTATTACCATCATTCTTTATGACAATATTGAAAATGATCAGTTAAAAACTCTTCAATGTGAGCTCAGTGGAACAGCTGTAAAACAAAATAATAGGTGGATTGGCTTTCCAGCTTTTGTGACTGGAACGGCATCTTGGCTTGAGGCTGTAAGCAGCGGGGCAATTACTTTACATGATGGATATGATGTCTATTTTGAACTCAAAAAACCTATTTTAATCTCCACTCTTATTAGAATGATTGCATTAGAGGATGAAGAAAAGGGAGTTGAACGTTCATGGGATGAACTAAAAGCAGAAGCTGAAAAGCGTGTGGGGGATTTCTTAATGATTTGGTCTGTAGATCATAGTGTTAAATACGCTGATTTAGAAGCTTGGACAGAGGAAGCTCGTCGATATTCGGACGCGATGTTTCAATTTAATACCATTGATGACATTTTGATTGAGATGGCTAAGCAATCTCAAGAAGTTTCAAAGGGTTCTGCAATGGGACATTGGGAAGTGACCCATTTGCAAAAGCTGAGCGATTCATCAGAAATAGAAGTTGATTTAAAAGGTTTGGGACGTAATAGAAGTAGAGAAGTCAAAAATTTTAAAATTAAAGTAAACCACGTGGACTTAGAAGATGTGAGCAACGTTTTGTCCAAAATGAGAGAGAAAGTAGAAAAATCTAAACGAATCGGGAGTGAAGAGAGAAAAGAAATTCAAGCGATTATCCATCATTTAGAAGAGATGATTGGAAAAGGACAGGTTTATACTTGTGAGAAAAATCCATATATTCACGGGTTGGGCACAAAAGAATGTATTATTTTGCGTGACAGAATTATGCGTAAGAAAAAAGCAGCGATGGGTCTTTTTCATGAAGCGGGAGAGAGCTATTACAAAACATATCCTGAAAAGCTACCTAAAGGTATGACAGCACATACTTATTTAAGAGGTTTAGGTAAGGGGGCTAGATCACAGAAAAGGCCACCCACAAAGGCAGAAAAGCTTCTCCCGAATGGCAAAGGCTTACAAGATCTTCTTTTTGGAAAAGCAAATTGGGATGTGGGTATGGCAATGAGTAAAATAAGACGAAGGTTGAAAATTCAGATTCCTAAAAAATATGAAAAAGCCAAGCATTTTAAAAAAGGTATTTCAAAACGGACGATTTTGAGTACAACCAAATATCTTCAAGCAAGAATCCCTTCCTATATTCCTGAAGCTGAAAGAAAAATTCTTATCGACTATGCAGCCCGTGTTTTGTTGACTTATTTGAGGCCCGATATTGCAAGTCTGTTGCCAGGCAGATATGGTTTAGACATAAGCGATGCAGAAGATTTGATTAATAGAGACTTACTGACTGCTCAGCTTACAGTTGCTTTTATTCAATATTTTAGTCCTCAATATTATGCTTATGCCAAAGAATGCTATCAAAAAAGATATGGTGTAGAAGTTGATGTAGAAGCAATTGTAGATCTTTCGGATGAGGAGAGGTTTCAAAGAGCCCAGCAAGAACGTCGTGAGCTTGAACTTCAGAGAGTGGCAATTTGTGATGTTCTTTCAAGAATCAGTCCTTCTGTAATTAATACTTGTTCATCGTGGGAAGAGGCTCAGCAAAAAATTCAAAATAAAGTTAAAGAAGTGATAGCTGTTTTACAAAAGCAATTTTTGCCAAAAGGCATACGCTATTTCTTAGATGGATATGACGTTCTTAGGCTTATTGGAAAAGGTGAGGAGCCTGGGCGAAGTGAATTCGTAACCCGAGTGGTATTGGAATATTTAAATTTGTATCAGGGAGCTGAATTGTCTGAGAATCAAGAGTTGTGCGACTTGCTTGTTAAGAGTGAAGGAGATCAACGAATTTTTCTTGGGCAGATTTTAAGTTCTGTACTCAGACTGCGTTCAGAATCTTTGGGAGTTGGTGGCGTGCGTGCGATTGAGTTAAAGGCTCTTGCACAGGAGATGCACACTAAGCCTGTTAGACTGTGGGGTGCGAGTCAAGATTATAAAGTTGATCTTAGATTGTTTGGAGTGGGTTTGGGTGTGACTTTGGAGAAAAGAGAAGCTCGTGTGAGAGAGATAAGAAGAATTGTTAAGGAGATATTAATGAATGAAGGGGCAACCCCAGATACCTCTGTTGTTGCAAGTAGACTCCGGCTTACGCTAGATGGTCTTTTGAAATGGGCTAAGACAAATAAGATTAATCTTCAAGAATTGGGAGTTTATAAAAGCGGAGATTTCTCATCTCCTCAAGTAGAAGTTTTTGACCAAGCGGCTTAAAATTTTTTATTCGAATATTTAAATTTTTATGAAACTGGCTCATTTAAGTTGAATATCTGGAGTTAATAAGTATAATCCCTATCTATGTTGATCGAAAAATTTAAGTTAGCTGTTGAAGAAATTTTGCAAAGACGATGGGCGGGAGAATATGTTTTAGTGGATTTAATCCCGCAAGCCTATGGATGTAGTCTTGTGTTCAAAAACACAAAAGATAATTATCGATTTTCTCCAACGATTATTCCGAATCAATTGATTCGAACTCTTTTAATTGAAAATTCTCAGAGCGCTAGGAAAGCATTAGAAAAAGAGATTGAAACAGCTTTTCAAAAATATGTGATTAGTGGATGACAATGTCTAAAGACTCTATTGAATCTAACATTGAATCAATTTTGAAGTATGTTGGAGAAGATCCAACAC
This sequence comes from Candidatus Auribacterota bacterium, assembly GCA_041906865.1. Classification (GTDB taxonomy): domain Bacteria; phylum Auribacterota; class JACPWU01; order JACPWU01; family JACPWU01; genus CAZXEQ01. The sequence goes on along the minus strand of JAYRIK010000222.1, from coordinate 4,851 downwards.
GGCAAGGCCTTGTCAAAACACCTCATCGTGTTCAAAAATCTTTTGAGTATTTGACATCAGGGTATTCAAAGAACATCAAGGAAGTTTTGAATGGTGCTGTTTTTGATGAAGTTTACGATGAGATGGTGACGGTGAAGGATATTGAAATTTTCAGCCTTTGCGAGCATCATCTGTTGCCTTTCTATGGAAAGTGCCATGTTTCATATATCCCCAATGGTAAAATTATTGGCTTAAGTAAAATCCCTCGCCTGGTTGAAGTTTTTTCCAGACGGCTTCAAGTACAAGAAAGACTCACTACACAAATTGCCAATTGCATTAATGACACTCTGAATCCTCGAGGGGTGGGAGTTGTTGTAGAAGCCTTTCATTTATGTATGGCAATGCGTGGAGTTGAAAAACAGCATGCCTTTGCTGTAACAAGTTCTATGCTCGGAGCCTTTCGGTCCGATCGTGGGACTCGTATGGAGTTTTTAAATCTTATATCTCCCAAAGGGCGATAGCCGATAGACCGATTACTTTTATCATCATTATTCCTCCTTCAGATTAATTTCAAAATGGATGAATTATTCTGCTTTTATTTTGAGCTTAAATCTCAATATAAATGTAATTTAACTATAACCACTAGAGCGAGTTAAATATAAAATACTCTCAAATTTGACAAAGGTAGTTTCATGTGCGAACTTATAGACAAGACGTTTAAAGTGGAGGGGGAACACAAAGGTGAGGAAAAGTAAGCTTTCACAAGATTATGTCTGGCAAAGAGTTGCAAGGAGTCTAAGATATATGTATCAGCTGTATCAATCATTTTTAAAAGAACTTGTGCTTAAAGGCTATTCAGTGGTCAATGTTACTGATAGGCAAGAAGCTGCACAGCACATTGAAAGCACAAAACGCTGTATGATCCTTTCTCCTGCAATGATCGCAGTCGAAGACAAAGAAGGTCTTCTGACTCGTATTTCGGGGGTTCATCCCAAACCTGTTATTATCTCAATTCAGCCTCGAAATTAGCTCGGCTAAATTCTTAGGGTAAAATTCACCTTTTTAAACTGCTTGAAAACCTTCTAAATCTGATCCCTTGATCTCTTGTTTTCATCTTGCTTTCATGCGATAATGAACTCATCGGTGGTTCTTTGCAGCAGTGGAGGAGGCAATGCGTAAGGTCAAAACTGGCTCATTGGGGTTTACCGTCAATGAAATGGTAATGGTTTTAGCTACCATTCTATTTCTGGCCACGATTTTACTTCCCAGTCTTCTGAAGGCTCGAGAATCAGGTCGTTCCGCAAAATGTGTAGGGCATTTAAAAAACCTTATTCAAGCTGTACGTCTTTATGTTGACGACGAATCTTTAGGCCGTTTTCCTGATTTGAATCCTGATACAGATTTGAAAGATATGATGGGACTTTTGCTTCCTTATCTTGGAAACTCTACATCTATTACCCGAGTTAAACCAGAGTTACAGGTTTTTCGATGTCCATCAAATGACAATTTAAATAATTTTTCAAATCGTCAAGATGCTTATGGAAACCAGACAGATTATAGTTTTAATGCCAATTTAGATAATCAAATTGCACAAACCCGGGTTGGAAGTCCTCAATGGGTTGCCGTTTTATGGGATTACCCTTCATTTCCTACTTCTTCCAAAGCTCATATTCATCGTGGAGGGACGAACATTGCTTTTTACGATGGACATGTTCAGTGGTTTTCCAGAGATCAGATGATGGAGGCGCATGCGCCTGACAGTGGAACTCAATACAATACATGGGGAATTAATTAAATGATGCAGGTAGACAGAAATAGATCTAAAAGAAATCAAGGCTTAACCATGATCGAAATGGTTGTGGTTATTGCAGGGCTTATTATTTTGATGGGTCTTTTGGCTCCAGTGCTCAAAAAAGTGAGAGACACGGGGAAGAGAGTTAAATGCCTGAGTAATTTAAAGCAGTTGGGTGTAGCGATGGATCTTTATATTCAAGATGATGGCCAAGGTCGTTTCCCCGGGTGGAATGGGAATTGTAATTTGGTTGAAAATCTTCCCGGTCTTTTAAATAAATATCTAGGACAAGAAGATACAGACGCTTTAACCAGTGGAGAATTAAGCCAGTTTCGTTGTCCGTCAAATCAGTATACAGGCAATCTTTCTCAGCGTCAGGATACTTATGGCAATCAGGTGGATTATGAACTCAATTGTAATTTAAGAGGACAATCGGTTGTTGCAAAAGTGGGGAATGATGCGATTGCTGTAATTCTAGCGGATTTTCCAGCTTATCCTGCAAGTGCTTCTAATCAAGTGCATTTGACTGGGACAAATCTTCTCTTTGTAGATGGTCATGCCCAGTGGTATCACAGAAGCAAGCTTAACTCTGCATGGCCTAATGAGATGCAATATCCTGGGACTGCCTATTATAACTGGGGAACGCAATAATTCTAGATGTAAGATGTCTCTATCTTACTTCCTGCATTCCGAATCCTGAAAAAACATTGCCGCTAAAAATCTTTTGTGATATTTTCATGTGCCTTAATGTATTTTAAAATGTAGAATGAGCGAACTTTGATGCAACTGATGGGGAGTTGTGAAGCTCAATCCTAATAAATCTCTTAATTTTCGTTGGTTATTAGTGGGACTGTTTACAGTCTCGCTCTCTCTTATTTCTCCATTTTTTGTCCATGCCAAGGGGGTTAAAAGACTCGAAGTTTGGGCAATGGGTGAGGAAGGTCAGAAAATAGGGGCTCTTGCCAAAGAGTTTGAGAAAATTCATCCCAAAGTTAAAGTTGTTGTTCAAGCCATTCCTTGGGGTGCAGCTCATGAGAAGTTAATCACAGCGGTTGCAGGCGAATCCACTCCGGATGTTTGTCAGTTAGGAAGTACTTGGGTTTCTGAGTTTCAGGCCATGAAAGTGCTTCTACCTTTAGATGCTTTTTTAGCAAAATCCTCTATAAAATCAGATGATTTTTTCCAAAGTGCTTTAAATGTCAATATTATTGCAAATCAACTTTACGGTGTTCCCTGGTATGTGGATACCCGCGTTCTTTTCTTTAGAAGAGATCTCTTGGAAGAAGCTGGGTTTGATCATGCTCCTCATACTTGGCAGGAGTTCTACGAAGTTTCTAAACGTCTTACCCGTGACTTTAATCAAGATGGAAAGAAAGAGCGTTATGGAGTTAATCTTCCGCTGCGTGATTGGCAACATTTCTTGATGTTTGTTTGGCAAAATGGGGGAGATATTCTTTCAAAGGATGGAACAAAAGTTGAAATAGAAAGTCCGCAAGCCAGAGAGGCATTAGAATTTTATGTTCATTTTTTTCATGCGGGTTTTGCTCCAAGAGAGTTGGCTGCTGGAACAGATATCTTTAATGCATTTGACAAAGGATTTTTGCCCATGTTTATCAGTGGGCCTTGGATGCTTCGTCAGTTGCATGAGCAATTGCCTCATTTGGATGGTAAATGGGATGTGGTGACTTTGCCGTCAAAGAAAGGTTTTACTTCTTTTGTGGGTGGTTCAAGTCTTGTCATTTTTAAATCGACAAGAAAGGCTCACCTTGCGTGGGAATTTATTCAATTTATGAGCCGACCTGAAAACCAAGTGAAATGGTATCAGCTGACAGAAGATTTACCCTCTAATCAACATGCATGGGAAGATCCTTTTTTTGACAAATTGGGTATGGTAAAAGTTTTTGGGCATCAGCTGGCTGATACGAAGAGCTCTCCATCAATTCCTCAATGGGAAGAAATTGCAAATGTGATTGATAATGGAATGGAGCGAGCCATTTTTGAGAAAGATAAAGTAGAAAATGTTCTTCATCAGATGTCTCTTCAGATTCAAAAAATTCTAGAAAAAGATCAGCATGCCCAAAGTCCTCTTTTTAAATTGACCATTATTGCAATCTTTCTTGGAATTATTTTTCTTCTGTTGTTTCTTTATTTTTACGCCAATTCTAAAAAAATTCCTCATGAGATTGTGAGTATTTCTTTTACTGGAAAGATGAAGCGCTATTTAAAAGCATATGGTTTTATAGCTCCGAGCATTCTCATCTTTGCTGTATTTCTTTTGGCTCCGGTCTTTATCTCTCTTCTTATGAGTTTTACTAATTGGGATATACGCTCGATTGTAGATGTTGGACAAGTATCGTTTGTAGGTCTTGAGAATTATCAAAATCTTATGCATGATCCCATTTTAAAAAGAGCTTTATGGAATACCTTTGTATTTGTTTTAATTGGTGGTCCGTTGACTATGATCACAGCACTTCTTTTAGCTATGATTATGAATAATGCCATTGTTAAATGTCGGACATTTTTTCGAGTCGGTTTTTTTACCCCTGTTGTGACAACCATGGTCGCAGTTGCTGTTGTTTGGCGATGGCTTTACAATTCTAGATTTGGCTTGATCAACTGGGTTTTAAGTTTGATAGGTCTAGATGGGAAGAATTGGCTGGGGGATGTCACTTGGGCGATGCCTGCCTTGATTGTCATGGCCGTTTGGAAGAATTTTGGTTATCACATGGTTATTTTTTTGGCAGGGTTGCAGGGGATTCCACCGCATTTATATGAAGCTGCTAATATTGATGGAGCCAATCGCTTTCAAGCCTTTTGGCATATTACGATTCCTCTTTTAAGACCCACCATTTTCTTTGTCGCCATTATGACCAGCATTGGCTATTTTCAGTTTTTTGCTGAACCTTATATTATGACCGATGGAGGACCTCTGGATAGTACAGTTTCTGTCATTTTACATATGTATCGGCAAGGCTTTAAGTTTTTCCATATGGGCTATGCGTCTAGTATTGCGTATGTTCTTTTTATTGTGATAGCTGCTTTTTCAATTCTTCAATTCAGAATGAATAAACAGAGTTTTG
>JAYRIK010000221.1:0-5568 GCA_041906865.1 Candidatus Auribacterota bacterium | reverse complement strand
GTGAACTCTATTTTAAAGTGGATGATAGTAATCGTGTTAATTTCGAAAAATTTGACAGCCATCCGTTTGTCTATTCTCAGGGCAAACATAAACAGACCACGATGTCTTATTGGTTATTGCCAGAAGAAATTATGGAAGACGAGCTAGAGCTTACTCGATGGGTAGAGGGTTCGGTAAATGTAAGTAAGCAGAGCAAGAAAAAGATAACTTTGCAATAGAATTTTTCTTAAACATACAGCACATGAATCAATATTGAAGACAGAATTTATTTTATGATCTATCTCATAGAGCCTGGCAGTCTTTTCCTTTAAGCTTTCTCTCAAAGGAGTGAAATATGCCTCAAAAAATTATTGTTGTGGGTGGGGTTGCTGGAGGAGCAAGTGCTGCTGCAAAGGCCAGACGTGTCGATGAACATGCTGAGATTATTATTTTTGAAAGAGGGAGGTATGTCTCTTTTGCAAATTGTGGTTTGCCTTATTATGTGGGGGGCGCAATCTCCAAGAGAGAGGCTCTTCTACTTCAAACTCCAGAAAGTTTTTGGAAACGTTTCAGAGTTAAAGTGTATATCCTCCAGGAAGTTTTAAGTGTGGATCGTCCCAATAAAAAAGTGAAAGTTAAAGATCTTGCAACATCTCATGTCTTAGATTTTTCTTATGATAAATTGATTCTTGCGACTGGAGCAGGTGCGATCATTCCCCCACTTCCAGGAATTCAAGCCTACAATATTTTTACCGTCAAGACAGTTCCAGATTCTGACAAAATCAAAGAATATATCTCGAAATATCATCCAAAGCGTGTTGTTGTTGTGGGAGGAGGTTTTATTGGACTTGAATCCGCAGAGGCTTTAAAAAATCTAGGTTTACAAGTGACTTTAGTAGAGGCATTGCCACAGATTCTCCCTCCTTTTGATCCGGATATGGCTCGCTTTGTTGCCGATCAGATGACCAATGCAGGGATTGATTTGGTATTGGGAGATGGGATCAAGTCTTTTCAGGGAGCAGCATTAGCCAATGAAGTTGAATTACAGAGTGGGCGAAAACTTCCCATGGATTTTGCCATTCTTTCGATTGGTGTTCGGCCAGAATTAAAATTGGCACAGGACGCAGGTTTGATGATCGGTCATTCAGGCGGGATCTCTGTAAATGAATATCAACAGACATCGGATCCCAATATTTATGCAGCGGGAGATGCTGTTGAGATTGTGCATCTTGTGACAGGAGAAAAAACAAGAATTCCTCTTGCAGGTCCGGCCAATAAACAAGGGCGTGTGGCTGGAGCTAATGCGGCCGGAGGACATCTTGTTTTCCCTGGAGCTGTAGGAACGGCAATTGTTGAATGTATGGGAATTACAGCTGCAAAAACAGGCCTTTCGGAAAGGGAAGCAGAAAAAAATGGATTGAAATTTTATTCGTCTCAAACCCATTCTTTGGATCATGCAGGTTATTATCCTGGAAGTAGTCTGCTCCATATGAAGATGATTGTAGAAATAGAAACAGGGCGTTTGCTAGGGGCCCAGGTGATAGGTGAAAAAGGAGTGGATAAACGCATTGATGTATTAGCGACAGCTCTTTTTTGTAAGATGAAAGTCAGCGACGTTGAAAATTTAGATTTGGCTTATGCTCCTCAATTCTCTTCAGCTAAAGACCCAGTGATTATGGCGGGTTTTGTTGCATCCAATATTCAACGTGCCGAGTTCAAAGGAATCACTTGTCAAGCTCTTCAAGAAAAACTTCAGAAAAACAAAGATATTCAAATTGTGGATGTTCGCACTCGCGAAGAAGTTGCAAGTGGCTCGATACCTCAAGCTATTCTTATCCCCCTGGATGAATTGCGAGAATGTTTGGATAAATTAAATCCGGAAAAAGAAACAGTGGTTTATTGTAAAGTAGGATTAAGAGGATATTTAGCTGCTAGAATATTGGAGCAAAGTGGATTTCATCACGTATTTAATTTGACAGGAGGACTTTTGTCCTGTCCGAGTCATGAAAAAGCTTTTCATGACATCGGGGGGAAAAATCCTGTTTCGAGTGTGAACGTTCATGAATTAAAAGCAATGGTTGAAAACAAGTCATGCCTTGTTATTGATGTGAGAGAAAAAGATGAGTTTAGATATGAATTCATTCCTCAGACAAAAAATATTCCTTTAAGTCAGCTGAACTTGGAGAAGAATCAGTTGTCCAAGGAAACTCCTGTTTATGTGATGTGTCAAGCCGGAGCACGTTCCCGCGTGGCTGTTGATCAGTTGAGATCTTGGGGTTTTACAAGTCCCATTCTTGTCGAAGGAGGGCTTCAGGCTTGGAAAAATGCAGGTTTTTCGATCAAAAAAGTAGGGCCTCTTCCTCTCATGCGCCAGGTCCAAATTGTTGCAGGAGTATTGATTTTGATAGGCTCTTTATTACCAGGATTTAAAGGTATTGCAATTTTTGTAGGGGCTGGGCTTGTTTTTGCAGGAGCAAGTGGCTGGTGCGGTATGGCCATGTTGTTACAAAAGATGCCTTGGAATCAGCGTTTTTCGAAAAACATAAGCTGTGATACCCAGAACTCTCCTTGTTCAAAGAATTAATAATCAATTTTTGTTTAAAAAATCTTTTGAATTGTTGTTCTTTTCTAATCTTCTAACATTTATAATTACTCCCTATGACCATCCCTCAAAAATTCTCTCAAGAAAAACTTAGCTCTCTTCTTCAAAATGCTTTCAATAAGAGAAAGCGGTTGTTAAATATTACAAATGCAATCCGATTGGTGAATGGACAGGGAGATGGTTTAAAGGGATTGGTGATTGATCGATATCATTCTCATTACATGGTTCAGGTTTATGATGATCAATGGGCCTCACGTTTGGAAGAGATAAAAAAGATTATTTTGGATGAAGAACATCCTGAGTTTTTAATCTTTAAAGAAACCTCCTCAGAAAAATCAGATCAAAATAGTTTTTATCGGGACTTAACATTTATGCAAGCAAGTTCTAAAACCATTGTTGCTGAAAATGGTCTAAAATTTGAGGTTGATCTTGATGATGGCATAAATGCAGGCCTTTTTTTAGACATGCGTGCGAATCGTCAAAAAATACGAGAGATTGTAAAAGGAAAAGAAGTCCTTAATTGTTTTGCCTATACTTGTTCTTTTGGAGTTTATGCTCGTGCAGGAGGTGCCCTCAGAGTTGTGAATGTAGATATCAGTCAAAAAGCTCTCGACAAAGGGAAAAAGAATTATGAATTAAATCATCTTTCTCTGTCTGAAAACGAATTTGTAAAAATGGAGACGATAGAATATTTGGAAAGAGCCATCATTAAAAAAAATGTATTTGATGTTGTCATTATTGATCCTCCTTCTTTTGCAAGATATGATGGGAAAGTCTTTTCTGTAAGAGAGAAAATGGGACGATTGATCGAATTTGCAATGAGGATTCTGAAGCCCTCAGGATATTTGTTAATCGCAACGAATTTTTCAGAATTTTCTCTTACGATGCTTGAAAATGAGATAAAAGATAGACTGAGATTTCTGGGGAAAAAGATAAAACAGGTGGATGTTTTAGGACAAGACAGTGATTTCCGTGGAAGTGGAACCATGAAGGAAAGTTATTTGGCTGCAGTTCTCATAAATTTAGTATGAGATGAAACATTATTTCCTTTCGTGCCCCCTGTTGATAGAATGATAGGGTTTTAGAAGTGCTAGTCGCGAACACATATGAAGCTTTGAACTAATAGACAATAGTTGTTTTAGGAAGGGTGGCTGAGTGGTTGAAAGCGCGGGTCTCGAAAATCCGTTTCCGAGCAATCGGAACGTGGGTTCAAATCCCACCCCTTCCGCCACGAACAAAGTGAGTGGATGGAAAAAAATGGCAACCCTCCTGTGGAGGGTTGCGTGCAAGAGTGGATTTGAAAGCCGGAGGCAACGGGGAACCCAGATTTAGATTTGGGTCGTTGCCGAGGCGGGGTCGAAGGCTGAGTGCGGGAGCACGAAGACCTGTGACCAAATCCCACCCCTTCCGATTCTAAAATTTATAACTTTGAAGAAACGCAAAGATGATCTACTAACGAAGTTGGTTAAGTTATGTTAATATATCGGCCAAACATTTAGTTTAAAGGAGGTTATTATGGAAGGAATGGTTACGCGAAAGGTAGAATTAAGAGGGATTGGATTTTTTTCAGTGTTTAAAATTGTTTTCTCAATCATATTGTTTTTTTCTCTGGTTTTTCTTATTCTCTTTGATCTTTTTGGATTTCAAATTGTTGGGACTTTGGCTGGATGGGTAGGTGATATCAGACAGCTTTTTGTTGATTTGCAGACAAAGTTTCCTCAGATTTTTGAAAATAAAATATTGTTTTCTTTATTTCAGTCTTTGGTGTTGGGGCTTATTTTGGGCTTGGTCATTGGTCTTGCAACTGGGATTTTTAACCTTTTTGCAGCTCTTTTAGGTGGATTAAGCATTAAGATTAGAGAAAAGACTCCTGAGAAAAAGACATCATATCTTTAAAAGCAGGGGCATAGGGTTCATGATTAAATTCATTGTGTTTGGGTATGGTTGAGTTACATAAATCATTTTATGGCTTAGGGAGAAAATCTCTTCAGTCTTTCTCTTTTCTGTTAGTCTCCATTGTTGTTTTTTTTGCCTTAGTTTTCCTTGTAAGAGGCAGTCTCAGTTATTTCAATTGGCAACAACAAACCGTTGCCCAGTCGATACATTCTTCTGCAACGTCTCATACAGAACCTTTCCCTCTTTCGTTTAAAGAAAAATATCATCAAATAAAATGTTTATTTCAAGAATCGCTTTGGCTCTCTGCCGTGTCAGGAATCATTCTTTATATTTTTATTTTCGGTATTTTTATACGGCAAAGAGAAAACGAATTTCTCTACGAAAATTTTTTAAGAATTCTTATTTTTTGTATTCTCCTTTTTATCTGTTGGCTTTCGGCGACTCGCTTTTTTGAAAGAGATGAAATTGAACATATCCACAGTAGTTGGTATGTTGCTCAAAATAGGGTTCCATATAAGGACTTTTTCCAGCATCATCATCCTCTCATGTGGTATATGTTGGCTCCCTTGATTTTGATTTTTGGGGAAAATGTGATGACCATCGAAATCATGCGATGGGTGCTGTTTTTTATAACCCTAGGGATATTAACTACCGTTTATTTTCTTGCCAAAGAGGTGAGTTATGGGAAAAAAGAAACAGGATTAATTGCTGTTCTTTTACTTGGTTCAGCGGTTCAGTTTATTCAGAAAACAGTTGAAATTCGACCTGACGTTCCACAAACCCTGTTTGCCCTTATTTCCGTTTATTTTTTATTAAAGTTTATTAGAATTTCAAGTAATAAATATCTGATTGGATCCGCTCTTGCCTCATCTATTTCATTCATGTTCCTTCAGAAAACTATTTTTATGCTGATAGGTTTTGGGATGATAGGTTTGCTGATGATTTGGAAGAAAAAACTAACTTTGAAACAAAGCGTTTTTTTTATCATGGGATTCTTTTTACCGTTATTTCTTTTTTTTGGTTTTTTTGCGGCTCATCATGCGATGTATGATTATATTTTTAATAATTGGCTTTTAAATATGAATTTGATT
>JAYRIK010000220.1:0-3964 GCA_041906865.1 Candidatus Auribacterota bacterium | reverse complement strand
TCTTCAAATTTAAAATCCTCCTATCAAACTTTTAAGGCCCCTAAAATACACATCTTTGGGCCTCAAATCAACCCAAAAAATTTAAAAAGACACAAGAAGCCCGTGACTTGAGATCTCATACCATCAAGAACACAGGTTTAAAAAGATGGGGCAGTATAACTAAAACGCTTCTAGGAAACAATGAAAAGATTAGCGAAAGATAACTTTTACAATCAATCGGACAATCAAAAAAAACAAGGTCGTAGATGTCTACGACCTTGCATTTACTCAAACCTCCAAAAGAGACGAGTTACTTAATCTCGATGGATTTTGCAACTTGCTTACCGTTCTTCGTGACATGACGAACGCTTACAGCATCACCTACTTTAAGATCTGCTGCTGTAACTTTCTTTCCGGCTTTCCAAACAGAAGCGCCTTTGATAGAAACATCAGTAGATTTACCATCTGCTGTAGACAAGGCTAAAGTATTGGCCTTAACATCAAGAGCAGAAATAGTTCCTTCCGTTGTTTGTGTCTTTGAAGATTGTATCGATTTTACGCTGGCTGACTTACTTTCGGAACTCTTGGCCACGTCTGCTGCAAAGCCACAAGTAACCATGCCGGACAAAACAACAACTGCAATCATATTAAGTGGTTTCATAATAAAATCTCCTCTTTGTTTTTTGATCTGAACCCATGGCTCTCCATAGAGCTATTTCGATCCAAATCTTTAAAGCGCTGTATTTCTTAATCAACAATCATTAAATAAACACAGCTCTTCTTTACACAAATAGGCTAACAAATGAACATGACGCTAAAATGAATTTTAGATTAAAAATTTGTCATGTTCAGGGAGAGAATCCATGGAACACAAAGATTTATTTCTCAACACTCGAGGGAAAAAAGACAATAAATTTCGCCCCCTGTCCAAAAATGCTGCTCACTTCAAGCCTGCCTTGATGAACTTCGGCAATCCACCGACAAAGACCTAGACCAAATCCTCCAGGTCTTTCTTTACTTTCAGGATTTTCCATGTAATGCTGGCTAAAAAACTGATCGAAAACACGCGGTAAATCTTCTGGTTTGATTCCCGATCCCGTGTCCTCAATTGCTAAAAAGATTTCGTTTTTAAGATTCCCGCAAGAAACTTTTATCTTTCCCTTCTGAGGAGTATGTCTCAATGCATTATCCAAAAGGTTAGAAATGAGCCTTTCCAACAAACGTTCTTCTCCATGGATCCGAATCATTTTCTGAAAAGAAATCTCCACATGAATTTCCTTATCTCTAGCAATTGTTTTAAAATATTCTAAAACCTTTTTCACAAGTTGAGTTAACTCAACTGATTTCCACTCCACAGCACCCCGGCCTACTTCACTGCGAGCTAAAGTCAAAAGCTCTTCAACAATGCGAACGAGTTCATTTAATGTTTTAAGCTGGATCTGTAAAACTCGGTTGTATTCTTCAGGATTTCTTATTTTGCGCAAAGCAATTTCAAGTTCTCCTTTCATCACAGTCAAAGGAGTACGAAGCTCATGCGAAGCAGCAGCACTAAATTGTCGGAGGCGCTGAAAACCTCGCTCAATTCGATTCAGCATTTCATTGAAAGTTTCAGCTAATTTTTTTAACTCATCTTCTGAAAGAGGGATCTCAACACGTTGACTTAAATCTTCAATACCAATTTCTCGGACTTGACTAATCATCTTCCCCATCGGCTTTAAAGCCAAAGAAGCTAAGAACCATCCCATCAAAGAAGTTAAAAGAAGTGTGGAAGGAATCAAACTCCAAAGCCATATTCGTAGACGACTCAAAGAACGATCCATTTCATTTAAAGAATTCACCACTTGCACAAAATAGAGCAAATGATCACCTTCAAAAATGGGTCGCGTGATACATCGTACGCGATGATCTTTTAAAACCAATGTTTGATAAACAGTACTTCCTTGTTTTGCTTCTTCAACCAACAAAGATGTAAGAGGAAGGTTCCACCTCAAAAAGCTTTGAGAAGAGGATACAAGCATCCCCTCTCTTGTCAAAATCCCAATAGACTTTCCATTTTCTAACTCACCTGTTTCTTTAGCCCAATGCGACACAAGTTTTGAAAGTCCCCCTTGCTCAATCTCTTGATCAATGGTCTGTTTATTCAACCCTTCTCCTTTTTGAGCTTCCCAAAACGCAAAAATTGCCTCGGCCACACCATCCGCCTGAGAGATCAAAATTTCGTCAATATCCTGGGCAAGATTTCTAGAAACTTTTGAATGAAGAACCCATCCAAACACAGACAAAATAAGGGCAAGAATGCCGATATACCATAGCGTCAATGTCCATCGTAGAGATCGGAACACTTTTTTCATGGGGCCTCAAGCTTGTAGCCACTACCACGCACTGTTTTCAAAAGCTTTACAGAAAAATCATCGTCAATTTTTTTGCGAAGGCGTGCCACATGAACATCAATCACATTAGTCAGAGAATCAAAATCTTGTTCCCAAACATGTTCTGAAAGCATGGAACGTGTTACTACTTGATTCACATGTCTTAAAAAAAATTCCAAAAGAGAGTACTCCCGTTGAGTCAAAACAATCTCTTTACCTTCTCGAGTCACTTTGCGTCGCAAAGTATCGAACTCTAACTCACCCGCTCTTAAAACCGTCCCAACTAAATCTCCCCTGCGCCTGAGCAATGCACGAATTCTGGCAAGAAATTCTTCAAATTCAAAAGGCTTGGTCAAATAATCATCCGCCCCTTTATCCAAGCCCTGAACCTTATCTCGAGGTTCATCTCTGGCAGTTAAAATCAAAATGGGGATGGTGATTCGATCTTTCCTGAGGGCCTCTAACACTTCTAATCCACTCTTTTTAGGGAGCAAAAGATCCAAAACAATCAAATCATAATCTTGTGTTTGAGCAAGGAAAAGGCCTTGTTCTCCATCGGATGCGAGATCGACTACATAATTTTCTTCTTTCAACCCCCGACGAATAAAACTGGCAACACGAGCGTCATCTTCTACCAAAAGAATTTTCATGCTTAGCCTTCCTAGGGTTGTTCAAAAATAACTTTTAAGATTCCATTCTACAGAAATCGTTGATCCATTACAGAATATATGTTAGAAAAACAATATGCAAAAAATTATTGTCGAACATCGTCCCACCTCTCAACAGCTTGAAAAACTGGGGATCGCTGGGTGGCCTATTTGGACCAAAGAAAAAAGTGAGTTCCCCTGGACTTATGATGAAAAAGAAATTTGTTATTTTATCAATGGCAAAGTCATTGTTACTCCTAAAGGGGAATCTCCCATTGAAATAGAAGCTGGAGACCTTGTCACTTTCCCAGAAGGCCTGACTTGTACCTGGAAAATTTTAAGCGACGTCAAAAAGCATTACAAATTTGGATAATCGCTTTAAAAGTTAAAGCCTGTCCTTGCTTGACAGTCCTTTCATCCTCTGATAGCTTTTCTCCTGATAATTTAATACTGTATAAAGGTTAAACAAATAGACTCGCTACTCTATTTCACAACTTATCAAAAATTTGATCTTCACTCTCCCCGGTAGCTCAGTTGGTAGCAGCGACTGGCTGTTAACCAGTATGTCGCAGGTTCGAGTCCTGCCCGGGGAGCCAATTTTTCTCTCGAAATTGTCTAGGATCAAACTTCAAGTTTGGGTTAACACAAATTAACCCGGACTTTTTTTGATTTAGGTTGTAACTGCCCTTCTTTCTAAACAAAAATAAGCACACTGAATTAGGATATCCCATTAGACAATGGTCAAGCTAAGCTATGATGTAAAATACAACACCGTCATTATCGAATTTGTCGGGAAAGTAGATATAGTACAAGCAGAGCAGAATTTCTTCGATATTCCTAAGGTCTTGCCAAAACACGGAAAAGGTTTCATAGTTCTAGTTGATCTGTCCTCGGCAGAGAGAATGGATTTAAACGTTCAAGAACCGATCGGAAAAGCTATGGATCTTTTAAACACACATGGCGTCACGG
>JAYRIK010000219.1:0-2860 GCA_041906865.1 Candidatus Auribacterota bacterium | reverse complement strand
CTTTCTGAAATGAAACGTTTTTACAAACGAAAGGAGAATGAACCAGAAAAACCTTTGATGGGTCGTCTTGCCTTACATGCGAGGTCATTGACATTTCTTGATTTAGAAGAAAATTCTTTTACGGTAGAAGCTCCTTTACCTAAAGATTTTGTCATTTTCTTGAAATACTTACGTAAATTTTGGGCAAGATTGGTGTGGCGAAGCCCCGTCCCTATTTCACCTTTGGAACCTATCGATGAGGTTGAAGATACTGATGATGAGGATTCATTGTGAAAAAGATCTTTTATCTTTTGAGTTTAGGAGTTTCGATATGGGTTTTGCCTTTGTATGCAGAAGAAGGCCGCCCATGTTGGAGAAATGCAGTAGGCAATCAAGCTTCAAGGTCAGATACGCTCCATTACGAAGGTGTTTTTGAATCTTTTGAAGAATCTCCTTCTCCGCATGTATTAGATCAAACTCAAAAAGAAATGATGCTTTTAGAATGTGAAAGTATTCCTGTTCGTTTTTATATTTCCGAAGATGCAAAGGAATTTCTTTTAATGCTTAAGCCTGGTGATAGAATTCATATTCAAGGTCGTCCCATTGGTGTTGTCGCCGGAAGTTCTTCGATGGTAGCGGTGGATGTGGTTGAAAAGCAGTTATAAGAGGTAAGTCGTAAGTAAAGAATAATCTGTTTATACCTTACAACTTATGACTTATTACTATCTTGATACATAACAATTTCTTCCCTTTGCCTTTGCTTTATATAGATTCTCATCTGCTTTTTTGAGCAAATTTTCAAAATCATGAATTTGTGGCTCTAATGTTGAAAGACCTGCGCTGAAAGTAATGGAAATTACCTCCCCTTCATAAGTAAAAGTATGTCCGTGAGTTTTTTGCATGAGACGTTTGATCGTTTGTTCAGCTTGAGCAAGTGTTTGGTTTGGTAAAAGAAGCCCAAATTCTTCTCCTCCAAAGCGGCCCAAAATATCTGAAGAACGAATGCTTTGACGTAAAAGATTAATCCACTCTTTTAAAATGAAATCTCCTGCTAAATGTCCATATTGATCATTGCAATTTTTGAAATTGTCTAGGTCCATCATGCAAAAGGAAAGAGGTTTTTGGTGAAGGAGTGCACGAGCAAATTCACTTGCTACAATTTCCAAGAGAAAAGATTTTGTGAAAGCCTCCGTCAAAGCGTCTTTGGAAGTCATATTGAAAACACGTTCGTAAAAATCTTTTTCAATTTTATTGGCGACTAAGAATTTTAATGAAGTTGCTCCAACCGTAAGGGTTTCTCCTCCCTGTAAAATTTTTTCTGTAATCTTAGAGAAATTGACATGCGTTCCATTACTGCTTCCCATGTCTTGAAGTTGCCATTGGCCTTCATGAAAATTTAATTTTGCATGAATACGTGAAATGGAGGGGTCTGCTAGGTAGACCGTATCTTCTTCAGATCTTCCGATGATATTTTCTTTTTCTAGAAAGAAAACTTTTCCAATAGGATTTCCAGAGATAATGACTAAGCAGGCGCTTTCGTTGTTTCGGCCTTGAGAAGCCTGGGGTGGAGGAATAATGATGGTGTCACGTCCAGAGTACATATATCTCCTATATTATACACCTCCATTTGATCAGTACAATATGTGAATAATTTATAGGATTGAATATAAAGTATAACTTTAGTAAGATAAAGTAAGATAAGTATAAGAAAGGAGCTTTTTATGCATGCTTTGCATGTGCTTGCGACTAAACTTCCTCTAGATGTGACAAAAACATTAGATCAGGTTTGTAAAAGGTTTGGTTTACGCAAAAATTTTGTCGTGGAATCTGCTTTGAGAGAAAAATTAGAAGATATTTTGGATGCGTATGATCTTCAAGAAGCCGAGAAGGAAGGCGCTACTTTCTATAATTGGGATGATGTTAAAAGAGAGTTAAAGAAGAAGGGGCTAATTTGAAATATCGTATTCAAATTGAAGCAAAAGCCAAAAAAGAGATTTTCGAACTTCCAGAGGAGATCGTTAAAAAGGTTTGGCTAGCTCTAGATTCGCTTCAAGAAAATCCTCGTCCTATCGGATCAAAAAAATTGTCGGGCCAGGAGGGTTATCGTATTCGTCGAGGAGATTATCGGATTCTTTATACAATTGCTGATACCTCGAAGCTTATCCGAGTGTATCGGGTGGGACATCGTAGAGAAATCTATAGGTAGAAATTTTTAGAAGGAATTAAAGTGATATGCAAGAAGTCCTTTCCTATGTCAATACGCATCAAAAAGAGTTTATTGAAAATTTAAATGCATGTTTAAGAATTCCAAGCATCAGTGTGAGTCCAAATCATGTTCAAGAAGTGGCGCGATGTGCTGATTTTATTGCTGAAAAACTTAAAAATTGGGGCTTGGATTGTGTAGAAGTTTTTAAAACAGAGCGTCACCCCATTGTCTATGGAGAGTGGCTTAATGCTCCAGGTCAACCTACCGTTTTGATTTATGGTCATTATGATGTTCAACCCGTAGATCCCTTGAATGAATGGGTTACACCTCCTTTTGAACCGACGATTCGTAATGGAGAATTATTCGCGCGCGGAGCGATTGATGATAAGGGGCAGGTTTATATTCATCTTTCAGCAGTAGAAGCCTTCTTAAAAACTCGAGGGAAATTGCCAGTCAATGTCAAAATTTTTATAGAGGGTGAAGAGGAAATAGGAAGCCCAAGTTTAAATACATTTTTGAAAAAACATAAAGAGTTGCTTAAAGCTGACACGATTGTGATTTCAGATACTCCAATGTTGGATAAAGGGATGCCTTCTGTTTGTTATGGCTTGCGGGGTCTTTGTTATGTAGAGCTAGAAGTAAGTGGACCTTTTCAGGATTTGCATTCGGGTATTT
>JAYRIK010000218.1:0-3846 GCA_041906865.1 Candidatus Auribacterota bacterium | reverse complement strand
TTGCTTCTAAAAGGGTTTGAAATTTAATTTCATCTTGCCTGACATGACCGCTCAGCAAATCTCCATTGCTAACAAGCATAGAGGGAGTATTTGCTGACTGATTTTTAAGAAAGGTATATCGTCTAGAAAGTCCCCCTAATTGCCCTGAGGCACAACCGCAAGGCTCTAAACGCCCCCCATCCTCTCCCGTAAAAAAGAGAAGAAATTGATGAGATTTAGTCACAGACGAAAAATCATTTTTGGAAATGAAGAAGAGTATTAATGATAAGACTACACGTTGGAAATATCGGGAAGCCATACTTGTATAGGAACCTCAATGATTCTCATGGATTCTTCCGTTGTAGAAATCCTTAATATCGCTTTCAAAAACTTTTCTTTTACTCCAGGTTTCACTTGAATCATGATTTCATAATGAACTCCCATTTCACGAACAAAAGTTTTTGTCTCAAAAAGAGCAGGATCAATCTCTACATTGATGAGATTAAATTTTCTAGATTCAGGACCCTCCACTTGAACACTTTGCCATTCAGAAACAACGCCTGGATTCCCATGAACTACAAAATTAACCTGGCGCGGAGCAACATGAATAAGACCCTCTACTTGCCCCAACACTTGAAATATCACAGGACTGATACGTGCATCCGAGAAATGTAATGTCACCATCTCATAAAAAGATCCAGTCGGAAGCTGTCCCAAAAAAGTAACATTTAAATTTTTCCACTCTCCAGGAACTAAACCACTTTGAGGTATTTGTATTTGCACACGAGGGCCATGATCGATTCGTACAATTTCTACAGGTTGACTACCTTCATTGAGACGAACCCTAACCACCCCTGAAGCAGATTGATTGAGTAAAACATTTCCAATATTCAAGCGTGAAGTATCAATATCAACTGCTGTTTTAACATCCCCATCAATCAAAAGCTCTGCTTTAGGATTTTGAGGGTCATTGTTATGAACATAAATAGATTTTTGAAAAGGTCCTTGCTTGCCTGAAGAATTAAAAGTTACATCAATTTGACTAGATTCCCCAGGAGCTAATTCGTTTTTACCTGGAATAGCACCTGTACAACCACAAGAAGTTTCAATGCGATGAATGATAAGCGGAGCATCCCCACGGTTGCTAATAGGGAATTGACATGTGGCTTTATCACCTTGGTGAATACTTCCAAAATGATGTTCTCTTTGAGAGAGCTCAATACGAGGTTGGGCTGCTTGTGTTTGAAGAACAAAAGAAAAAAAAGAGATAAAAAATAGAAAGCTAATCTTGCTAGGCCATTCACATGTTGGTATAGCCCCTTTGGGGTTAGTATAAATAGATTTATGTAGGCCAGTACAGCGTAGCAGTCCTTTAGGGCTATGCAGCGAAGCAGCACTATTTTCATTGTGAGAAACAAAGGATTTTTCTAATGAATCATTATTCACAAATTTTGATAGTCCCTGTGGGATATTTTATTTCTCATAGTAAGCCTCATATATAGTAATTTATCAAAAAATTACCGATCAAGCAAGAAGGGCTACTTCATTTAAATATAGTTTTTAATGAAAAAAAACTGTTCTTCTTTTAGAATGTTTCTTGTGAAGGAACTTTTATGACTAACCATCTTGAAACAGTCAAAGAGCATATCTTAGAGATTTGGCAAGAAGTTGAAAAAACTTTGTGGATTGAAAATCCAAAGAAAACTCTCAAATCCTTAACAAAAGCAAACGAGTTGGCTTTAAAATTCTGTAAACCTGAAAAAATTAAACTAGGCCATATTGCTGCTTTTCAAAAAAATAAAGAGACCGAGATCCACAGAATTGTTGGATTTTGGAATAAAGGAAGTCACCTTTTCTTTTTAACTCAGAAAGAAAATTTGACAAAAATTCATCTCACGGAACAGTCAATTCTTCTGGGAAGAATCACCGCTATTAAAGCAGAAGAAAAAACCCTCTCTTTAAAAAGCCCTGCTCGACGTCTTGGAGATTTCGCTTCTGTATTGGCAGGATGGACTCGAGGTTTATTTTCTATCTTTTCTTCAAAAGATTAAAAGATAAATTTCTTAAAATTTTTCTTTCGATATCGAAACACAACATGATCTGGATAGATTTTTAATATTTTAACTCCGCTCACTTTATCTCCAACCATTACAAATTGTCCATTGACTAAGGCACGTGGTGGATTTTCCATCATAATACCTGTAAGCTCAATGAAAGGTAATTCATTATCATTAGAAACTTGCCCTGAAGGGTTATCACTAGAAGCATTTTGAAAACTTAAAACCGTTTTCTCAGCTTTTGAAAAAGACGGGGCCAGAGGTTTCAAGGTTATTTCATTTGCGTCTTCCGTCTTTAATTGATATTTCTTATTTTCCCATCCTCTAAAAACCGCAAGGCTTAAAACAGCAACTCCTAAAACAAAAAACAGAACATAATATTTCTTTTTTGAAGAAAAAAAACTTTTCTTTCTTTCTCCAATCAGTTCTTCTTCTAAAAGTTCCTTCCGAGAAAAATCAACCTTTACAGGTGTGGGTTTAAACTTTTGTGGCATCCACTGTTTTTCATTTCCTCTTTCTTGAGCTGCTTTCTTTAAAGCTTCATTTATAATGCTCATCCCACCACCTCTTGTACTTTTACAATCCCTTCTAATTCTTCAATGGCCTGTTGAACAAAATCCGAACCAATCTCATAAGCTTCCGCTACAAAGCTAGCCAAAAGTGTTTTATCACAAATAATATTAATTAACCGTGGGACCCCCTTTGTATATCGAAATATCAATTCCAATGATTGAGCTGTAAATTTTAGCTCTTCAGAAGCACCTGCTATTTTCAAACGATGTTCAATATAAGCCTTTGTCTCTTCTATACTTAACGGAGTTAAATGATATCGAATAGAAATTCTTTGGCGCAATTGACGAAGACTTACCTTAGACAAGGTTTCACGAAGCTCCGGCTGACCCACTAAGATAATTTGAAGAAGTTTTTCTTTGTCCGTTTCTAGATTTGAAAGAATACGAATCTGCTCCAAAAGAGCGGGCCTTAAGTTTTGTGCTTCATCAATAATTAAAACAACATTATTTCCAAGAGAAAGTTCTTCTAACAAAAAATGATTCAACGCATCAAAAAGATCTTTTTTATTATAAGATTTTGGTTTAATGCCATATTCTTCAATAATTGTACGAATCATTTGCTGATCTGAAAGATGTGGATTCAAGATCAGAGCTGTTTTAACGGTCGCATCTAAGGAATTTAAAAGGCATCGACAAAGCGTTGTCTTACCAGAGCCTACTTCACCTGTGATTTCAATAAAACCTTTTTTTGCCTTAACACCGTAAATTAAAGAAGAAAGAGCTTCCTGATGACGACGGCTTAAGAAAAAGAAAGTAGGATCAGGCGTAATATTAAAAGGATTTTCTTTGAATTTATAAAAAGATTCGTACATGATTCAGTCGCCAGTCATCGGTCACCCGTCACCAGTAACCCCAGTCAAAGAGGCAGGATGACAATTTGTCATTCCCGAAAGCTCCTGCCACGAAAGTGGTGCCGGTCAGCATAGGGAATCCATTTATGAATCCACTATTTCCTCGTCAGCCAAATCAGAAAAGGTCCTATTAAAAACGAAAGCATAAAGGGAGCAATAATAAGACTTAAAACGCCCGGGAAAATACCAGCAAAAATCCCTATCGCAAGCACTCCCCCCACAATCACAGCTACATATAAACTTTTATAAATTTGGACAAGCCCCATTTGAGCTGTTTCAATTTCAGCCATAGCACCTGTTTTCCAAACAAAAGGTTTTCCCTTCATTTGATTCATTAAATTCTGAACACACGCTCGGGGCTTATATAAAAGATCTAAAGAATGAACG
>JAYRIK010000217.1:0-3128 GCA_041906865.1 Candidatus Auribacterota bacterium | reverse complement strand
CTACATTTATCAAATTTTAAGCCCGAGCGCGATTAATACCGTTTGGGAAAGAATGATTTGGCGTTTTCTTGCATTTCTGATTTTATTTTTTACAGTTGTGTTTATTGGTTTAATTGCTCGAAATTATATTGGAAAAAAACTGATTCAAACAGGGGAGACTTTCTTAAGTAAAATTCCTGTTCTCAATAAAATTTATTATGCTTTAAAACAAATTTTTGAATCTTTTTGGGGGGATGAGAGAGCTTTTCGTGGGGTGGTTCTGGTTGAATTTCCTAGAGATGGAATTTTTTCGCTGGGTTTTATAACTTCTGAACCTCGAGGAGAAATTCGCGATAAAGTTTCGAGTGAAGCGGTGAGTGTTTTTATCCCAACGGCCCCCAACCCTACAACAGGATTTTTAGTTTTTGTTGCTAAAGATAAACTAACAAAAATTAATTTATCGGTTGAAGACGCATTTAAAATGATTATTTCAAGTGGTATGATATCACCTAAAATTGTTGCGAATTGATCATCAAGAGTTTACTCCCATTGATCAACTATCAATCCTATGTCCTTAACCCGAACTTCAGCAATTCTTTTGCGCAAACGAGATTATTCAGAGACAAGTCTTGTCACGATTTTTTTTACCAAAGACTTTGGAAAACTTCATTTCTTAATCAAGGGAGCCAAGAAAAAATCACGTTCCTATGGAGCTTCTTTTGAGCATGGGACTTGTTATGAACTTTTATTTTTACATCGCCCAGATTTTAAAGGTTTAAGTCTTTTAAGGGAAGCGCATCTTCAGCAGAATTTTAACTCTTCTCATCAGACGCTAGACCAATTATATAGAATTGCTTACATCTTAGAACTTTTGGATCAGTTCAGTGAACTTGAAGATCCGCATCCGGATCTTTTTGATACCACTCTTGAAATCCTTCAATCTATCTCAAAAAATCAAAATCTAGATTTAAATATTCGTTTTTTTGAGTGGACTCTATTAAAAATGTTTGGCTTATGGGGAAGTTTTTTAGCTTGTCCCTCTTGCAAAAAAATATTTAAAGATAAGATTTTCCTGAACTCAGCTAAAGGGCAGCTTTTTTGTTTGGAATGTTCACAGACAAGTAAAAATTGGGGTGAACCTTTTGAGATTCAAACCCTGAACGCTTGCACTCGGTTAGAAGAAAAGGACTTTCAAAATATTCCTATCGAACAACACTCAGAGCTCATGAGATTGCTTTGGTTTTATATTGACTTTCATCTAGAAAAGCCGCTAAAATCTCGCAAATTTCTACTCCCGTCTTAATATTTAATGAATCAATAGGATCTGTTGATAATAACCCCTCCTTACTCCCCTTAGACTAAGGGGAGAGTATTCCCCTCTTAAATTAAGAGAGGGGGTAGGGGAGTTATTGAAATGTCTATGCTAATTCGTATTATTACGATGAACTGAGTATATTAAGGATTTTTTTGTGCCAAAAAAAGTGAGTCAAAAAATAGGTTTTACTTTTCAAGATCTTATCATGCGTCTTGAAAAATATTGGG
The DNA here is from genome assembly GCA_041906865.1 of Candidatus Auribacterota bacterium. Lineage (GTDB taxonomy): Bacteria > Auribacterota > JACPWU01 > JACPWU01 > JACPWU01 > CAZXEQ01. The sequence continues at coordinate 1,607 of JAYRIK010000217.1, read as the reverse complement.
CTTCACAAGGTTGTGCGATGGGTTTTGGTTATGACATGGAAGTGGGAGCAGGAACGTCTAATCCTCTGACATTCTTTAAGGTTTTAGGCCCTCAACCTTGGCGTGTGGGCTATGTGCAACCTTCACGTCGTCCTGCGGATGGTCGTTATGGCGATAATCCTAACCGTGTTTATCAACATCATCAATATCAAGTCATTTTAAAACCTTCTCCCGTGAATGTTCAGGATCTCTATTTAAAGAGTCTTGCTGAAATTGGGATCAATCCTCATGAACATGACATTCGCTTTGTAGAAGATGATTGGGAATCTCCCTCTTTAGGTGCCAATGGTTTGGGGTGGGAAGTGTGGTGTGACGGAATGGAAATCACACAATTTACCTATTTTCAGCAAATGGGTGGGATTGAACTTCGACCTGTCTCCGTTGAATTGACTTATGGTCTTGAGCGTATTGCGATGTATCTTCAAGATGTAAATAATGTTTTTGATTTAAAATGGAATGAGCATGTTACTTACGGGGAATTACGAAAACAGTGGGAATATGAATTTTCCTGCTTTAATTTTGAGAGGGCAGAAACAAAAACTTATTTTTCTGTTTTTGATCAAAGAGAAAAAGAATCTAAAGATTTGTTAGCTCAAGATTTAATCTTTCCGGCTTATGATGCTTTGCTTCAATGCTCTCATGCTTTTAATATTTTAGATGCACGTCGAGCCATCAGTGTGACGGAACGTACTGCTTTCATCATGAGAATTCGTGTGTTAGCAAAAGAATGTGCTATGAAATATTTGGAACGTTTACAGCCCCAAGAAGCAAAACACTAGAGCTTTTATGCCCAAAAATCTAAAACAAGAAAATCTTTTGATTGAGATTGGAACGGAAGAAATTCCAGCTCGATTTATTCAGAATGCTTCTCGTGATTTTAAGAATTTGATTATTCAATTTCTTAAAACAAATCGTGTTTCGTTTGATGAAGATATTAAAACGTTATTTACACCCCGTCGCTTAACTCTTTTTATTCCAAATATTTCTTCTCTGCAGGGGGATCATGCTGAAAAAATCAAAGGCCCTCCTGTTTCTATCGCTGTAGATGCTCAAGGACAATGGACTCAGGCGGCTATTGCATTTGCTCAGAAACAGGGAGTTTCAGTTTTAGATCTTGTTCGAGAGAATGTAGATAAAGGGGAATATATCTTTTCTGAAAAGAAAACAAAAGGTAAGAGCACGCTTATTTTGCTTAAAGAAAATCTTGCTCGTTTAATTTCTTCGATTCGTTTTCCAAAATCTATGCGTTGGGGAGAAGGAAATATCTTTTTTGCAAGACCCATTTCGTGGGTGGTTGCTCTTTTAGGAAAGCAAATTATTCCTTTTAAATTAGAATCTCTCGCTTCGGACCGTATCAGCTATGGTTTGCGCTGGGTGAAAAATTCAAAAATTTCTATTCCTAAAGCAGATATTGATCTTTATAAAAAACTGCTTATGTCTAAAGGGGTCATGGCTGATATTGAAGCCCGTTTGAAAGATATTCAGGAACAAGTTGAAAAAGTATTGGGAAAAACTGGGGTCATTCATGAAGAAAATCTAGATTTACTTTCTGAATTGGCCAATCTTGT
>JAYRIK010000216.1:0-1519 GCA_041906865.1 Candidatus Auribacterota bacterium | reverse complement strand
TGGAGCGGGTGGAAATTTGATGGCTTTTAATTTATCCACCATACAATTTTCAACCGTAGCGTCTTTCATCGTAGTGCTTTTAACATCCGCTCTTTTGACTGAACCCGTTTCATCAACATCCCAGTCCAAAACGACTTTGCCCCCAATTTTTGGATTGGCTTTAAGTCCTTCGGTATAGCAATCCTTAAAAGAGGAAAGGTTTTCCTTAATTTTACCTCTGATTTCTTCACGACCAACTTTGTTGTCTGCCATTGAAAACAACGGCAATAAAATCCCTAACAAAAGAACTGTCTTCTTCATAAAATAATCTCTCCCCTTAATTCCTCTAAATCATAATTTTATTCGGCATTGAAGTCATCAAGACCAAGGTCTATCTTTGTTTATCTTCTCCATTCGCGATTCAAAAATCAGCACATCAAATAAGGATTCATTCACTTAAAAAGTCGTGCCACCGCTTCACGGTTTCACTGGCCTTTTCCGTTCTGTGCTTAAATTGAAAATATCAATGTCCTGATTTTTTCTTTATGTGTTCGGTGTTCTTCATTCGCTTGCGAAAGAACAACCAACCACATAAGGAGGTCGGGAATATGGAGAACAACAATAACAAGAAAGGTCTTCAATTTTTGGTATTTCATAAAATCCGAAAAACGAAGGACAACAAAAACATTCTCATTTTTATCAACGACAATGTTTGTTTCTCTGTGTCGGTCAAATATCTTGAGAAAGTTATTGCGACTCAAAAATCAGACGAACCGAAAGCCTCCTAACGGGGGCTTTCATTTTCAAAAAGGAGTATTTTATGAATTGGGAGTTTATCATTCAAAAAATATCGGAGACCTCTTGGCATATCGCCATTATGGTTTCTGTGGTGTCTCTGGCGAAACTGGGAATCATTCAATGGACAATGGTTAAATTGGCCCAAGTGAAGACCAGTAAAATCATCATTCGGAATAATGAAAAGACGGCTTCTTTTCACAAGCCAGAAGATGGCGAGAGAGTCATCCAGATTTTCAAGAACGCCGATGATATTGAACCCGACTTTTTTGATAAGTCCTCCTGATGGGGGACTTATATCTTAAAAAATATCTTCTTCACTTCTTCGGCGATTTCTTCGCCGTATCCAAGTCCGAAGACCATCTGCCTGATGATTTCTTCGGGCTTCGCCAGTGGGTCCGAATCAATCCAGTCGTTGAGTTTCTTAAAGTGTTCCGAAATATCTGATGGGTGTGCTTTACATAAGCCCACCCCAACCCCTTTTTGATTGAAAGTTTTTAATGAACTTTCAATCAAAGGGCTTGTGCTTAAAAGTTCCGATTCAACGATTTGAACCTTTCTCTTGGCGTTCCACTTCTTCACAATCTCAACCAAATCCATTTTTTGCCCATAGAAATCACCAAAAAATTGATTCAAAAAAGGCGTGTCGGTTATTTGAATCTCCGACCGTTCCATTTGAACGTCAGGGTATTTGGTGAAAAAGAGGGCCTGTTCCTGTTCTGTGTATTCGCTTTTTACCTGTGCG
>JAYRIK010000215.1:0-23526 GCA_041906865.1 Candidatus Auribacterota bacterium | reverse complement strand
TTCTCCAAATCCAACATTTTTTGAATGTTCAATAATTTTAACAAAAGGAAATAATGCACGAACCCTATCAACACTGTTATCCATGCTTGCATCATCTACTACAATCACCTCACAAGAAAACTCTTTTTCCCAAACAGATACCTGCTTGAGAAGAGTTGGTAGAATTGTTTCGCCATTATAATTAGGAATAACGACACTAAAAGACATTGAGAAACCCAAATGAGACATTATTTTTTAGAAAGATTTCTTCATTGATCATTGGTATCTGCGCTACAATATGAGAAACTCATGTTCAAAATCTCAATCGACGTTCAACCCTTGCTTGGAAAGAAATGTGGAATCGGCCAATACATCTGGGGCCTGATTCATGGCCTTGCTCAAATAGACCCTGAGAATCTCTACTCCCTTTCATTTTTTGACACAAAATTCAGAAGCTCCAAAATCCCTCTTCCAGGCCCCAATTTTTCTCGTTCAGGATTTCCCTTGCCCGGTCGCGTTATGAGAAAAATTTGGCTTCAATATCATTGGCCCTATTATGATTCTTTTTTCAAATCGAAAGATCTTTATCACTTCTGTAATTTTATCATCCCTCCCATGCGAACGGGCAAAAAAATCGCAACGATCTTTGATTTCTCATTTTTAAGATATCCCCAATTCTCAGAACCTCGAAATCTAGGATATTTACGTCGAGAAATTGAAAAAACACTTCAGATTGCAGATGAAATTATTACGATTTCTGAATTTACAAAAACTGAATTGCTATATTTTTTTAATATTCCCGAAAATAAAATTCATGCTATTCATCTTGGAATTCATGAAAGATTTAAACCTAATATTTCAATACAACCTAAAAAACAAATTCTTTTTGTAGGAACGATTGAACCTCGCAAGAATTTAGAAACTCTATTAAAAGCTTTTGAACTTTTTATTCAGAAAAATGAATTTTCCGACTTCAAACTCATCCTTGCAGGGATGAAAGGTTGGCTTTGTGATAATATTTTATCGAGCTTAGAAAAGCATCCTTATCGCCATCAAATTTCTTTGCTTGATTATGTTTCTGACGCAGCACTTACTAAACTTTATCAAGAATCCATAATTTTTGTTTACCCCTCCTATTATGAAGGATTTGGTCTTCCTCCATTAGAAGCCATGGCCTGTGGAACTCCTGTGATTGCATCCAAGGTTGCATCTCTTCCAGAAATTCTGGGAGAAGCTGCTTTCTGGATTGATCCTTATCAAGTGGAGAATATTACGAATGCCTTTGAAAAACTGGTTCAAAAGGTCTCGTTCAGACAAGAGCTTATTCAAAAAGGATTTGAGCAAGTGAAAAATTTTTCTTGGAAAAAAACGGCTGAAGAAACACTGAAAGTTTATTTAAAAGCTCTTTCAACAGATTAAAAGCTAACTGTCCAAAATTGCTTTGTATTCTTTTTCCACATCTACAACGTATTGATCCGTCGTACGCATCCTCAAGGGAGGATGCTCGTATATTTTTGATAACATCTTAGAATCGTCTAATATCTTTCCTAATAATAATCTCAAAGCTTGTACGTCTCCTGGAGTAAAAGAATATCCTTGCACGCCCTCAGCAACCAATTCTGTCATTCCTTCCAGTCGACTGATCAAAACAGGGGTGCCTGCCGCTAAAGCTGAACATAAAACAAGTGGTGCGCTTTCATACCATACTGATGGAATAATCAAAGTATGAAAACTTCTTAAAATCTTCCCTATATTTTCATGAGGGAAAACCCCTTTAAAAATGACTCTTTTTCCTAAAGACTTTGCCTTTTCTTGAAGCATTTGACAGAAAGAATCCTCTTTGAGTGCTCCATAAATTTCCAATTGAATTTTTTTACTATTTTCTCCTAGTTGGGCCAATGCTTCTAAAATAAGATGAGGACCTTTCACTTCTGAGAGCGTTCCTATAAAGCCTAATTTTAAAGGAATCGTTTCATTAAAAGAATCTGGAGTAGAAATAGGTTCAGGCAAAGCACCTATATCCACTCCTGTCTCAACAACTTTCACAAGATTTTTACGAACACCATGACGGATCAAAATATCAGACAAAAATTTTGTTTCTGTCAGCACACGATTGGAGGCATTGACACAATTCACCATAAAATCGAGTCGATGGCTTAAAGAATAAAGAGATTGAAGATGGCGATTCAAATATCTTAAAGGGGTATTAGCAAACTTTAGTAACCATCGGGCTCTCTCATAAGAAACAGGTCGATAACATCGTACACAATTTGTCCCATCTCCAGGACCTTCACAAACTTGTTTCTCATAAGTTCTAAATAATGTGATTTTTGGACAAACAGTCCAATAATCAGTCGGGGTAAAAACAACATAAATTCCCATGGTTCTGATTTCTGGAATTATTTTGGCAGAAAACCCCATAATATGATTCAAATGAACAAGGTCCGGATGAATTTCTGAGAGCAATTTTTTGACAAGGTTGATACGAATGGGTACTTCTAAATGAGGAGCGATAATGTTTTGCCGAACGGGCAATCCAAAATGAAGGCGATGAATTTGAAAATCATCATAGATATCGTGGGATAACCAGGGTTCTTTCCCTCCTGTGCTTTCTTCTTCACACGTAAGAATTTGAACAGAATGTCCTAAATTTCTTAAACCTCTGGCTAACTCCAAAGAAAGGACTTCCGTGCCTGCTCGGCTCTTTGGAAAAAACTGATGAACTCCAATTAAAATTTTCATGTTTTTTTAAAATTTAAACGTAATTTTATTTTTTGAATGTATTTCTTTATTTTTAATAAACCAGCTAAATGGAATCGGCAGGCCCATTGGTCCATAACATCTTGAGCATACAAACTTGCCTCTGTCCAATTCCCATCCAAAACCAATTCCTGAAAAAGCAACTGTTGAATCTGAATCAAGCGTTGATCCGCTAAATTCTGAATCGAACGATAAAAGTCAGGATAATCCTGCAAGACATCTAAACTGCTTTTTAATAATGCTTTATACAGCTCTCTTTTATTTTTTGATTTTGACCCTGCATGCCACCGAATCCAAGCACTCGGCATGGGAGAATAAACAGCCTGGTATTCCAAAGCAACGCGCTGTAGAAAATCAGAATCCTCATTCCACTTTAAATCTTCTCTGAATCTTCTATTTCTAACAGTTTCTATTCTGTAAAGAATGGCTGAAGACTTTGCTTCACATGTTAAAAAATGCTGAATAGCAAATTGATCCGGGTATCCTGCAGCTGCGACCTTCTGCATTTCTTCATGGCCACTCTTTTCATCACAAAGGACATGATCCGCATAAGTAAAACCGGCATTTGGATTCTTGTTCAAAAGTTCAATTTCTCGAGATAATTTTCCGGGCAAAAAACAATCGTCCGAATCTAAAAAGCATACATAATCTGCATCATGGGATTTCTCGAGGCCTACATTCCTTGCACTGGCACAACCCCCATTTTCTTTTTTTAAATAAAACACTTCAGACGGATGTTCAGCCACAAATTTTTTACAGACTTGATCTGTATGATCTGTTGAGCCATCATCCACAATCATTATTCTTTTATGAGGATAATTTTGGGTTAAAACACTTTGAATCGCCTCTGGCAATAGTTTTTGCCGATTGTAAGTCGGAATAATAATTAAAACAGTTTTAGAATCAGCCATAAGTTTTGTTTAATAATACTTTCAAAATGTATCCTTTATAGATGCGGGTGACACTTGATAGGAAGCCCCGCCGCGCACAACTTTTAGTGAGCACGGTGGTGACCCCGATGTTGCATCGGGGGGCCCCGCTACTTTTTTAAAGGACCTTTTTGAATAAAATCATTCCTTTTAGAAAGCAGGTTTACGAATTATGGCCAAGTAATTAACTCTCAAAAAAGGTAAACAGGATAATAACATTGCCAAGCCATAAGATTTCTCAGCTACTCGAGACAGTTTAAAATCTAAAGATAAACTCCGACACGACATTTCTCCTTTTGGAAAAAGATTTTGAATCTCAGAAAGTTCAAGAGGCTTGATGGGAGTCACAGGTTGTGCTAATCCAGAGACTACTCCCTCTTTTTTCTTAACCAGTTTTAAAACTCGCAAAAAGCCTACAATAAATCCATACACTCTGAGTAAAATTCTCACTGGAAAAGGAGTTGGCCGAACATCATAAAAAAGAATAGTCCCTCCGGGACACAAAACACGCCACATTTCCTGTGCAAGTTGCTGACGCATTTCGAAATTTAAAATAGAGCTCATGCAAGTAAATTGCATCACCAAATCAAATTGCTCATTCAAAAGAGGAAGACGTGCTCCATCTGCTTGTAGAAACTGAATGCTCCCATATCGTTCTTTTCCATATCTAAGTCGGTTCTCCATTAAATCTACACCGACGGCTTCTTTTGCTCCAAAGTCCAGAAATCTTTGTAAAATATGTCCATTGCCACATCCTACTTCTAAAACTTTAGATTTTGATAAATCTATTTTTATTTTCTTCAAAGATTTTAAAATGGCTCTTTCCCTCTCTTGCATATGAAAAAGGAAAGTTGGATTCATATATGTATATGGGTTAGATAAATTCAAAGCGTCGCGTCTGGTATATTCATTGCGAATGCGATGGGTCTCTTCATTAAATGAAAGGTTCATGAATTTATTAACTCCTGATAAATTCCTGCCAAACGATTCCCTTGCTTTCTTGCATTATATTCTTCTTCAATATGAAATCTTGCGGCATTTAAAATTTTTGGCCACTCTTCCAAATGCTCAGCCCACCAAATCAGATTAGAAGCAATGCCATCAATATCATGCTCGTTCGCTAACAACCCCATACGACCATGCTCAACCGCTTCAGGAATATCGCAGTGACGCGTACTCACCACTGGCATACCGCTGGCCATCATTTGAAGAATCACGACAGGAAGTCCCCCTTCCGTGTCCCCATCAGAAGCCGTCACACTGGGAGCAAGAAAAATATGATGGCGATACGCCTCTTCAAACAAACGATGACGAGACTGATAACCTAACAATCGAACTTTCTCAAAAAGACCCGTTTCTTTAATCGTTTTAAGAATTTTGCTCTTCTCTTTCTGACTTCTTTCCTCCTCATTGGCATCCCCGATCAGCGTAATTTCTAATGAAATCTTTTGCTGAACTTTCCCTAAAGCCTTTAAAGCATCCGGAATCCCTTTTTTCTCCTGAAATGAAGAGGCTATCAATATTCGCAAAGGTTCTTTTATATTCCAAACTCTGGGTTTAAAAGAGAGCTCATCTAAATCAACCCCCAAATGGAGAATGCGAATTTTCTCTTTTGAGCACCCTAATTGTACAAGACTCTTCAACATGTGTTTTCCTTCGCACAAAACACGATCTACTTTTTCGAATAATTCATGATAACGCTCTTTCCAACAAGTTTCCAAGGCAGGTAAATAATTCACATCAAAACCATAAAAAGAAACAATATGCTTCAATTTTATTTTTTTTAAAATCTGACTGTTTTGCCAACCTACATTTCCAAAATGAGAGTGTAAACAATCTGCCTTATATTTTTTCACTATTTTTAGAAAGAGAGAAGCATCATCGTGTCCAAACCATTTTTTTAAAAAATGCCATGAACCGCCACTCACACTCTTTGCCATATGTATTCTAGGCAAAGCAAACTGATCCAGATTTTCGGTTTTCTCACAAATTACATGGCATTCAATAGATGAAGGAAGAAACCGGACTTGATCATACATCCAGTTTTGAGTCACAGGCAACCATGTTGGAAAACTATGAAAAATGATCATCTTGATGATGCTCCCTCTTGCGAAGATTTCTTAAGATGCATCAGTTTTAAAATTTCTTCCCATCCTCTACGATCTAGAATATAGCTTGCAACGCCATAAACTAAACTGCCACTCAAAATAAGAATGATTAAAATCCAAACGTCAGACAATTTTGAAGACAACAGAAGCCTTACCAACAACATTGCAAACATCATTAAAAGACCGTTAAAAAAAGGGGAAGCAAGCTCTTTTAGAAAATCAAAAAAATTTAATTGAATTAATTTAAAAGGAATTAAAAAATTCGGAATGCCCAAGAAAAAAGAAACTGTTGCATAAGCTAACGCGACTCCCACCAAACCCCAATTCAATCCTATGATGAATGCAAAAATAGTGAGAATCCCTGCAGCCATTCCCCAGCGAAATAACCAATCCGTACGGCCTTTTGCCTGATAAATCACCCCAACCGTTGTCCCAATAGATTGAATCAAGCCAACAGGAGCAAGAATGATAAGTAAGATGATCATTGGAGACCAATGCAAACCCAACACAACAAGAACTAAAGGGCGAGCTAATATCATTAAAGCAATCATGGCAGGGAAAGTAATCATAGCGATAGTATGAGCTATTTTTAAATAAATCTTTTGAAAACGTTCGTGATCATCTTGAATCTGAGAGTAGAGAGGTAAAAGAACGCGACCCACCACCGAATAAACGGATTGTATGGGATAAAACATGATGCGATAGGCTAAAGCATAGTAACCTAAAGCTTCAGCCCCAAGAAATCGTCCAATCAAAAAATTATCCATGTTTCTTGCTAAATAACTAAATAGATTAAATCCTGTGAGATTCAAACTGAAATTTTTGACAACTTCCATATGTTGACGAGCAAAAATCCAACGGGGTTTCCAAGAGCCAAAAATCCATAATAAACTTGTCATCATGACTGTACTTACCAAAGTCTGATATACCAAACTCCAGACATTGCCGCCTTTTAACGCAAAACCAATGGCAACCATACACCCAACCAATGTTGAAATAATTTCAAATAAAGCCAGTCGGTTAAATGCTAGTTCTTTTTCAAGCAAAGATTGATGTACCACTCCTAATCCAGAGAAAAAAAATGTTAACGAGAGCGCTCTAAGAAGAGAAACCACACGAGGTTCATGATAAAAGAGGGCAATCCATGGGGAAATACAGAAAATAACAATCGTTGCCAAAAGCCCAATCCCAACGTTTAGCCAAAATATGCTAGATAAAGTCTCTTCAGAAATATTTTTTTTCTGAATCACTGCTGCAGATGTTCCCAAATCTTTGAATAAAGTCACAAAACCTGTCACACCAATGGCCATCCCCACCAAACCAAAATCACTCGGAGAAAGCAATCGAACTAAAACAAGCGTCGTTCCCCATTGAACGATCTGACGTCCAAATTGAGAGACAGAAGTCCATTTAATTCCTGAAACAGTACGACTTGAAAGGGTCATATAAAAGCCTTCTTAACTTTAGAAAACTATTACAGTTAACGTTCATTAGAATGTGAGAACCATTGGAACTCGAGTGAGCACAGTACCCCGATGTGTCCATCGGGGTGAACGAGAGCTCCTTTGAGTTGGTTTGGCTCGCAGGGACAAACCAACGTGTTCAAACATTCTAATGAACGATTTACTTCGTAAATTATTTTTTCCTAGCAACAGCCATATACATCCAAGTCCACTCTTCAGAGTGATCCAACTTATTCAAACCAAAAGCTATGAGTTGAGTGATGACTCCCAAGAGGGGAATAATCCCCAACCAACGCAAAGGACCTTTATTAAAACGATATAAGTAATAAACAAACAGTTGTCCAAACGTTACCCAAAAACCAGATAGCGCTTTTATCTCAATCACTTCAAATCCTGTTTTTTCGAAAAGATATTTCAACCCATGTTTTGTAAATCTAAAAAAATCCCTAGGTTCTTCATGAGGATGCCAAATAAAAGGAACACTATAAATAGCCACTGCCCCCGGCTTCAACACACGATGACATTCTTGAAGCGCCTGCTGCGGCTCTTCTAAATGCTCTAAAACAGACGTGCATAAAGCCGAATCAAAACTCGCATTTTCACAAGGAATTTGATAAGCCGTTCCAAATAAATCAACTTGAGATGAATCATGCAGGGTCTCATGATGATCTACGCCCACATGCTCTGAAACATAGCAAGAAAGCAGACCTCGATAAGGCTTTGTTGCACAACCAATATCAATAAGCCGGCCATGGAAATATTTTGAGGCGTAAATCTTTAACGCTTGATCATGAATATGATTTACCAAACGATTCATCAACTCACGCGCCATGAGGCAGACTCCTTTGGAAAAGAAGCATATGAGACACAATTTTTATAGATTTTTGTGGCATCCAAAATAACCTTGTTCCAACTTGTTCCTAAAACTAAATATTCTAAATATTTTAGAAATGTTTTTGCCGCTCTTTTAGCAATCATCTTATCTAAAAGCTCAGGGTCACAAACCCCTTCTCTTGCTATTTCTTCTTGAAAAATAATTTCTCCCGTATCAATTTTCTCTGTTACCTGATGAAAACTATAACCTGTTTTATTTTCGTTATTTTGAATACACCAATAAGAAGGCACAGGCCCTCGGTAAAAAGGCAGTATAGAAGGATGAATATTAATTAGACTTTTAAACCTCGCAATGGTTTTACAATCAAATATTTGATTAAATCCTGCAATCACTCCAAAATCATCTGAATTTATTTTTTTACGAAAAAACCAGGAATTAACATTTTTTGTCAGCAAAAAGTCTAACCCTGTTTCATTTCTGAATGTTTTTTTTCTATTCTTATTTCTTCTCCACTCTTTAACATATATCTGTATTCCTCTAAGAAAACTTTTTGGTTTACTCACAGGGGCAGAATAAACAACAGTAATTTTTACTTTATGTTTATAAAGATTGTTAAAATCCTCGGCAGCTTTTAAAAAAGCTTCTCCATACCCTTCATTGCAAAAAAGATAAATCATCTTTTGAATACCTTTCTTGCTAGAGCAGCATACTTTCTGAGCATCCCAGTCTTTTGCATTATTTCGTGATCTATAAAAGGACAAGGTCGAACTTCAGTTCCAAAACTTTTTTTGAAGGCTTTCACCCCCGTGTGAGATCCACTGGGATTAAAATCAAACCAAAAATATTTTTTTTCACATGCTTCTTTTATGGCCTCGTACATCAAAAGATGAACCGGACGCAAATGAAAATAATCTTTTAAAGCTGCTCCATGCCAGTAAACCACATGACGTTTTGCATAAAAACATAAAGCCCCAGCTATAATTTTTCCTTCATACTTAGCAAGCCATAGTTTGATATAAGGCGAATTTTTTCGAAACATATCTTCAAATAATTCAAAACGGTATTGGGATGAAGCTTTATCTCCCCACCTTTTTAAAGAATCTTCGTATACATGAAAATAATTCCTCCACTCATCCAAGGTAGAGGCAATATGAACACTGACTCCCAATTTTTTTGCCTGATGAACATCTGTACGATGCCCCTTTGTCCATTTTGAAAAAACATCATCAAAGCCTTCGTGAATATCAATAACTTGAGTGGTATCATCTTGAAAAGAAGAAAGAGAAAGCTCTGCTAAAGATCCCTCATAGGGATTAAGCCTTAGAAAGATATTCTGAAATTGATCTGAGAGAGAATGAATCAATAAATTTCTATGCTGAATTGAAAGAGGTTCCATGGCAAGCCAACCTCCAAAAGTATCTGCAGGAGAGGAAATATATTTTTTAGAAGCTCCCCCATCCCTTACAGAAAAAGGAAGCAAAACTTCTTTCCCATCAGAAAAAAGAACCAGCTGAGCATCTGGCTGCATGTTCCCATTCGTATAAAATTTCCAAATTTGAGCCCATTCTCTCGAATGAAAAAAAGTTGAGTAGTCGCAAGCCTTCCAAATCGAATCCCATTTCTCATCACTGGCCGATTGTATGCGAGCAATGGACAAATTCATTTTTGGGTTATCACCTGTTTTATAGCACGAATTACATCTTCAACATCTTTATCAGAAAGTTTGGCAGAAATAGGTAAACTCATGGTCTGTCTTCCAATACGCGTCGCATTTGGAAAATCTTCTGGCCGCCAACCAAAGTTTTTTTGATAATAAGGGTGTTCAGGAATACTCAAATAATGAACTCCCACTCCGATATGATGAGTGTTCATCGCCTCTAGAAAACGATCTCGACTGATACCTGTCTTTTCTTCATCAATCAAAATTGTATATAAATGATATGCATGGCGCGTGCCCATTTCAGGAGAAGCGGGTAATCGAAGAGGTAACAAGGTAAACGCCTCGTTGTAGCGTGTCCAAACAGATTGTCGACATTGCCAATAATGATCTATTTTTTTAAGCTGATGAATGCCAATGGCTGCTTGTAAATCCATCATGTTGTACTTAAATCCACATTCCATCACATAATAATGTTTATAGCCTTCATCTCCAAATCGTTTCCACGCATCTTTATCCATACCATGAAGTGCCAGCATTTTGATTCTAGCGGCATCCTTTTCATGTTGCGTCAGAACCATTCCCCCTTCTCCTGTCACAATATTTTTTGTGACATAAAAACTAAAACAACCAAAATCTCCAAAGGTTCCCACTTTTCGTCCTTTGTATTCTGCTTCAATCGCATGTGCACAATCTTCAATCACTTTCAAATGATGTTTAGAAGCAATGGCCATAATGGCATTCATATCACAAGGTCGACCTGCAAAATGAACAGGAAGAATCGCTCGCGTCTTGGAAGTGATTCTTCTTTCTATATCCTTCGGATCAATATTAAAAGTGGTCGGATTTACATCTGCAAGAACAGGTGTCACACCTGCATGAATAATGGCATTAACCGTAGAACAAAAGGTGAGAGCCGTTGTAATAACTTCATCCCCAGGCTTTAAACCACAAGCTAACAAACTTAAATGCAAAGCTGCCGTACAAGAATTAACTGCAACAGCATGCTCAGCTTTTTTATACGCTCTAAAATCATTCTCAAACTGGGCAACTTTAGGGCCAGTCCCCAACCAACCACTTCGCATGCTTGCGACAACTTCTTGAATCTCAGCCTCTTCAATGACAGGGGCCCCAAATACAAGAAATTGATCTTTAGAACGTATGGGAGAAGAATTCATTAGATTAATTCTATCATTTTAAATAATTTGTCTCATTTATTTATTTCTTCGCTTTCTTATAAAAAGTTCTATACTGTTATTAACTTTTTTAACTTTAAAATTAATTTCTACATTTCATGTTCAAATCTCTTTCTCTAATTTTTATTTTTTCTTTTCAATTAAATTTTTTTTCATTTTCCGACGTCCAATCTAAACTTCCTTGGGATCATTTAAAAAAATACGATGACACCCTCACACTTAAAGACTTTAAAAAACTTGTAAAAATCTATTCTCCCGATGGAAGCCTTTACGCTTATCTCAAAATAACTCCTCATACGATTGATATTTATTCAGAATCTACTAAAACGAAACCTCCTCTTTTCCGTCTGCTTCTTGCCCAAAAACACGATTCAAAGAAAAAATTTCCACCACCTTTCAAAGATTTTAAAAAACAGGCTACATTTCAAAAACCCCTTCAAGGATTACGCATTTTGATTGATCCAGGCCATATTGGAGGCTCCTATGCGGAAATGGAACAAAGAATTTTACGGCGAGAGGATGGAGCTACCATTCAAGAAGGAGATCTTAATCTTAAAACAGCTCTTCTGCTTCAAAAACAACTCACCCACTATGGAGCCAAAGTTTATTTAACAAAAAACAAGCTTTCTCCTATTACTCAAAAAAAGCCTCAAGATTTTCTCAAACAAGCTAAAACCAGCAAAGAAAGCACTGAAAATACAAGCATCCCTCAAGAAATTCTTATTGAAAAAAATATGAATCGCCTTTTTTATAGAGAAAGCGAAATCAGAGCAAGAGCAGAAATAGTCCGAAGGATTAAACCCGACTTAACCCTTTGCATTCATTACAATGCTACCCCTGCTTCACCTGAGAATCCATGGACCCATGACAATCGTTTAGTCATCTTTGTACACGGAAGTTATGAACCGAGTGAACTCACCAACGAAGAACAATTGTTTAGACTTTTTTCCAAACTTTTAGAAAATTCATCCCCTACCGAAATTGCAATCGCAGAAAAAATAGCAACTTCGATGGAAAAAACCACAGGACTTCCTGCAGTTGAATATGTCCCAAGTTCTCAATATATCAAAGTTGGAGAAAATCCATGCCTCTATGCCCGTAATCTTGCAGCCAATAGACTTTACCCAGGTCCTGTGATTTATTTAGAACCTTATTATCAAAATAATCCCCTCGTATTTGAGCGATTGATTGCAGGAAACTATAAAGGGATTAGGAAAATTCAGGGACAAGAGTACAGAAGTATTTTTAAAGATTATGCAGATGGTGTAACAGAAGGGCTTTTGAATTTTTTTAAAACATTCCAAGCATCAAAACACTTACAAAATAATTAAAATATTGCAACAGGCTCTGAATCTTTTTTTTCTTCATGTGGTAAAAAGAAAATAGTAATCATCCCAGGAATCGTCAGCAAACAAACCCACACAAAGAAAGAAACATAGCCTAATCTTTCTTGAAGAAAACCGCTCACCATGCCAGGGATTCTCATTCCTAATGCCATAATTCCTGTTGAAATCGCAAAATGAGAGGTTTTGTAAGGTCCTTTTGAAATATTAACGAGAAAAACCATAAAAGCTGAAAAACCTAAACCATATCCAAATTGTTCAGCTGCGACCATAGAATAAACATAAGGTAAAGTTGGTTTTGCATAGGCCAGATAAATATAAAAAATATCCGGAAGATTCAAAGCCAAAGCCATAGGCCACATACAGCGTTTTAATCCAAAATTGGAGATTAACCAACCTCCTAAAATCCCACCCAAAATCAAACCACCCACCCCGATGGTTCCATAAATAAGACCCACCTGTTCAGTACTTAACCCTAGGCCTCCTACTTCAGGGCGATCTAATAAAAAGGGCGAGGCCATTTTAACGAGCATCGCCTCTCCCAAACGATATAAAAGAATAAACGCTAAGATGCTGACAATTTTCTTTTGTTGAAAATAGGAACGGACAATTTCTGAAAATGTTTTAAGACTAAGATTTGTTTTTAAAGAACGTACTCCATCTTCGGTAGGAAAAGGCAAATTAAAACGATGATATAAGAAAAGAATAAGAAATATCATTGCTGCAACAGCAAATGTAATTTGCCAACTAAAAGCAATATTACCTGTTGTTTTTTCCAAATTTCCAGCCAGATAGACCAAAAACCCTGAACCAAAAATCATTGCAAAGCGATAAAATAAAGAGCGAATTCCTACAAAAAAAGCCTGATCTTTCTGTGAAAGCGCAAGCATGTAAAACCCATCCACCGCCATATCTTGTGTTGCAGATAAAAATGCTCCTATTGTTAAACCTAAAAGAGAAAGAAAAAAGAAGGAAGAAGAACCTATTACAAAAGACATATACAGAAGAAAAAAGAAAAGACCCAACTCTGTCCAGAGAATCCAATTTCTCTTTGTAGAAAAAGAATCTACACAAGGCCCCCAAAACATTTTGATTACCCAAACAAAAGCCACCAACTCTGTCCAAAAGGCAATACTCGAGTTTGCAATACCTAATCGCTTGAAGACAATAATAGCAACACTATTGATAAGAACGTACGGCACTCCTTCTGAAAAATAAAGAGAAGGAATAAAAAACCAGGGATGACGTTGAAGAGATGTCTTGTTCAAGAAACCATATTCTTTTTACGAATAGATCGGATGATCAAAAAAGCAACTGAGCTTGTAATAAGAAAGGGCAAACTAACCATTAAAAGAATGCTCCAATAATAGCCTTCCGCCAACGCTTTTGCACTTTCTGTGGCCAAAGCATCTTTACAATTGGGGCAAGCAAACAAAAGTGATTGCCAAACCCAAAAACACCCTAAGAGAAAAAAAGTTCTGATTCTTAGCATAAACGTATCTTAAAATTTTCCAAAAATTTAATCTACTTATTTCTTATGCTCCCATTTCTTTGGCTACTTTTTCAACAAAGGCATTGGCTTCTGTTAATGTAGATTTCTTTTCACGGTGATAGAAAATAGCTGCATCGGCCTTTTTCCCCTGACGAATAAAATCTTTGATTTTTTCAGTTGTTTCATCAGGAAATGGCAATTTCAAATGTTCATAAAGAGAAATCAGCTTTTTCTCTAATCGTATTACTTTGTCTTCTAGAGCTTCAACTCTTGCTTGTGCGAATTGATCCATCATTAGTCTCCTTTATACTGCTTCGAGTACTACAGGGCCGATCGAAAGTCCTTCGGACTATCAAATAAATAACGGCCCTGTTAATATAGTAGTTGTGCAAGTCGAACAAAATCTTCCAATTTTAAATCCTCTGCTCGAGCCTGAGGATGAATATGACATTGTACAAAAGCATCTTCAAGTTGTAGTTTTAATTGAGAGATTTCTGTGAAACTCGCAAGAGAATTTTTTAAAGTCTTTCTTCGCTGTGAAAAGCTTGCTCTGATCAAACGGAAAAGAAATTCACTCTGAGATTTTGAAATCCCAAAGCCTAAATCTCTAAATCGAAATGACAAAATACCCGTATCCACTTCTGGCTCTGGATAAAAGCAGGTTTTCTTTACACGTATGATTTTTTTAACTTCCGTAAAATATTCAGTCAAAAGCGTCAAACTCCCATAATCTTTAGAGTTTGGTTTGGCCAAAAGCCTTTCAGCCACTTCCCACTGAAAAGCCAGAACCATTCTTTCGGGTTGAATAGGACATTCTAAAAGCTTTATCAAAATTAAAGTTGAAATACGATAAGGAAGATTTCCAATAATTTTAAATTGTCCAGGAGAAACAACTCGTTGAAGTAAGCTAGGAAGTAAAACTTCTAAATCTGTTTCTAGAAAATCCTGATTCTGAAGAGAGAAGTTTTGATTGAGAGAAAATCTTTTCATCAAGAAGGCTGCAAGTCTTGAATCAATTTCAACAGCCTGAAGATGATGCACCCGTGGGATCAAAAAACTTGTTAAAGCTCCTAAACCTGGCCCAATCTCTAAGACAACATCTTGTGGAGAAGGTTCCAAAGCTGTCACAATTTTCTCTAAGACATTTCGGTCTACGAGAAAGCTTTGACCCAAACGACGGGCTGGCGTTACATATTGTTCTGAAAGAATTTTTTGAACTTCACGTTGGCTTAAGAAAGGGTCCATAAAATTAGTCCATTGTCGATAGTCGATAGTCCATAGTCCACAGAATACATTAACTACGGACGATGGACTTTTTTACACAACTGCGCAGCCAATAAAATAGCCTCAACCATACTGTCTTCTCTAGCAATATTCTTACCAGCAATATCAAAAGCTGTTCCATGATCTGGAGAAGTTCTCACAAAAGGAAGTCCTAAGGTCACATTCACCGCTTCATCAAAAGCAATGATTTTTAAAGGACCCAGAGCTTGATCATGAAACATAGCAACAACCCCATCATACTTTCCATGATAAGCCTGATGAAATAAGGCATCACTTGAGAGAGGTCCCTCAACAGCGATTCTCTTTCTCTTTGCCTCTTGTACAGCTGGTTTAATCACTTCTTTCTCTTCTTTTCCCCCATCTTCTCCCCCATGAGGATTAAGGCTAGTCACAGCAATTTTTGGTTTTTTAATCCCTAATTTTTTCAACGCATCATAAAAAAGTTGAATCACTTTTAAAATTCTTTCCTTTGTAATGGCATGTACTACTTTTCTAATAGGAAGATGATTTGTTACTAAAGCTACTTTCAAGCGAGAGCTAGACATCATCATGACCACATCATCTACTTTTGCCCAATCGGCCAATAATTCTGTATGTCCTTGAAAAGGAATTCCTGCTTGAACAATGCTTCCCTTATGAACAGGAGCTGTCACCATCCCATGTATTCTACCCTGAGAAATATCTTTAAAAGCAGCACTCAAACAATCAATCGCTAGTCTAGCTGTTTCTTTCCTAATCTTTCCCGAAGCGATCCAATCAAAAGGGATGGTACTCACAGGACGGACAAGAATTTGTTTAGGCCGGGAATGTCCAAAAAGAATTTCACAAAGGGGGACTTTTTGTTTTTGAGCTATGAATTCTAAAACACCTGGTGGAGCATAAACCCACGGTTCACAAACTTTCCAAACGTTGTGATGCATCAGGGCTTTAAAAACAACTTCAGGCCCAATGCCTCCAATATCTCCAATGGTAATTCCAAGAATAGGTTTCATGAATGAGTCCCTAGTCGCCAGTCTTCAGTTCCTGATCATATAGCAAATCTATTTTCTTAAAATTGGAGAAAGACGAAAGGATGACAAGAGACTAATAAATAGCAATGTGGGCTTTCTTCTTTAATTCACCCACCCACTTCTTATGAACAACCTCCACTTTTTCTTGATAGAGCTGGTCTTGTATCTCCGCCCAAGCTTCGGAAAGAGGTTTTACGCGTGATTGTTTCTTAGCATTCAAAATCACAATATGAAAGCCAAGTTCACTTTCGATAATGCCACTGGTGTGTCCTACTTCTAAGGCAAATGCTTCGTTTTCAATTTCCTTCATTAAGTCTCCTTTTGAGAAAAAAGGTAGATTTCCACCCTCTTTCGCATAAGGCCCTTGTGAAAATTCCTTAGCAACTGCTTCGAAAGAAGCTCCTTCATCTAAACGCTTTTTGGCTTCTTGAATTTTATGATAGGCTGCCTCTCGGTCTTTCTCTTTCTTAATCAAAATTTGTCCTACTTGAATCTGTTCTGGATCAGAATATTTAGAAATATTTTTTTCATAATAATCTGTGATCTCTTTAGGTCTTACAATCACAGATCTAGATACTTCCTGGCGTGTGAGTGTTCGCACCAAAAGTTGCTCATGAATATCTTCTCGAAGTTGATCTACCGTCATCCCTTCTTTTCCTAAAGCAAAATAGAATTCTTCTTCAGAATCAAATTTGGATTTAATTTGTTTCAGACGAGCTTCAGCATCCTTTTCATCGACTTGAATACTTTTCTTCTTTGCTTCTTGCAAAACAAGTTTTCTTTCAACCAACTGATCTAAGGCTTCTTTACGAGCCTCTGCAAGCCTCTTATCTAACTCTTCACCGGAATAAGATCTTTTATACTTAGCATACAAAGGTCTTAGCATTTGATCCAATTCTTGGGAGGTCACAATATCACCATTTACATCTGCGACTACACGAGAAATGACTGCAGACTTAAGAGAAATGGGGACTAAAAAAAGCATTAAAGCGAAGGTAAGAAAGAAAACCGCACGTACTTTAAGTTTTTGAATGATCATTTTGATTTCTGCCTGTGAAACGGCACTCTTTCACGGTGAATTTTTATCTTTTGCGCCTGAGACGCATCAGTCTTCGGCTGAGATTTTCGACTTATATTTTGCCTCAAGTTACCATACGCACTTTTCTCTTTCAATACATTTCTCAAACGGATGACCAAACGCAATGGATTCAAATCCGCCGGATATTCCATCATATGATCAATAAAATCTGCCTTTCGAAAATAAATCCTCCCCTTATGTTTTTGTATGGAAGTAATTCCACTGTTTCTGGCCAGCATTTTCAAATGCGCAATTTCTAACAAGAGCTGCATTTCTTCAGGTAAAGCTCCAAAGCGATCTGTCAATTCGTCCACAACTTTTTTCAAATCTTCTGGAGCATCCGTCTGAAAAATCTTGTGATACACCTCCATTCTTAAACGCGAATCATGAAGATAAGTATGGGGAATCCCCCATTCAAATCCCAACTGAAGACTCACAGGTTTTTTCTCAATCACCCTTTCTCCTGAGAGTCTTCGAATGTTTTCATCTAAAAGGCGACAATACAATTGAAAACCAATCGCTATAATGTGCCCGTGCTGCTCTTTTCCTAGAATATTTCCCGCCCCACGGATTTCTAAATCCCGCATCGCAACTTTAAACCCGGAACCCA
The DNA here is from genome assembly GCA_041906865.1 of Candidatus Auribacterota bacterium. Classification (GTDB taxonomy): domain Bacteria; phylum Auribacterota; class JACPWU01; order JACPWU01; family JACPWU01; genus CAZXEQ01. The sequence continues at coordinate 5,782 of JAYRIK010000215.1, read as the reverse complement.
AATCTGTAAAATCTTCTATGGTTTTCAGTCTCATTTTTGCTTCGGGACTCAGCATACGATCAGGCGCATAAATCAAATACGCATAGGCCCTTCTTCTGAAACGCCCTACCCGTCCTCTAAGTTGATACAGATCCGCCAAACCAAAACGATCCGCATGATCAATAATAATGGTATTTGCATTAGGAATATCCAGACCGGATTCCACAATATTAGTGGCAATCAACACTTGAATCTTTCCTTCAATAAACGATTTCATCACTTCAGATAATTCTTCCTCATTCATTTGTCCATGGCCTACAGCAAAAGTGGCTTGAGGCACCAATTTTTGCAATTTTTCTTTCATACGATGAATACTCCCCACGCGATTATGAATAAAGAAAACTTGTCCATCGCGAGAAATTTCACGCACAATGGCATCTCGAATCACACGTTCATCAAAAGGGATCAAAATTGTTTCAATGGGAAGTCGATCTTCGGGGGGTGTATGGATCAAACTCATGTCTCTCGCCTGCATCAAAGATAAATAGAGAGTTCTTGGAATGGGTGTTGCCGAAAGGGTGAGAACATCGACAGAAGCCCGCATCTTCTTTAGCTTTTCCTTATGAAGAACCCCAAAGCGTTGTTCTTCATCAATCACCACAAGTCCCAAATCTTTAAAGCAAATATCTTTGGCAAAGAGACGGTGTGTTCCGATCACTACATCCAAAGAGCCTTCTTTTAATTTTTTAATAATTTTTTTCTGCTGAGACTCATCTCTAAACCTTGAAAGCATCTCGACTTCAATCGGATATCCTGCGAAACGCTCACGAAAGGTATAATAATGTTGCTGAGCTAACACAGTGGTCGGGACAAGGATGGCTACTTGCTTTCCACCCATCACCACTTTAAAAGTTGCCCGAATCGCCACTTCTGTTTTCCCAAAACCCACATCACCACAAATCAAGCGATCCATGGGTTTTCCAGATTCTAAATCTTTCTTCACATCTTGAATTGCTTCCCATTGATCTGGAGTTTCTTCAAAAGGAAAAGAGGCCTCAAAAGTTTTTTGCCATTCTGTATCGACTCCAAAAGCATGCCCCCCCAATGCTGCTCTTTTGGCCTGAACCTCCAGAAGTTCAGCTGCAAAATCCATTAACGCTAATTGAGCCTTCTGTTTGGTTTTCTCCCAATCCTTTCCTCCCAATCGATTTAATTTAGGGGCTCGACCTTTAATCCCTATATAACGCTCCACCAATTCAAACTGATCAACAGGGACATAAAGTTTTGCTCCTTGGGCATATTCAATGGTTAAAAATTCCCCCTGCGATCCTCGGTCATTTAACAAATCCACGCCCAGAAACTTTCCAATTCCATAATTCAAATGAACCACCCAATCCCCAGGACGAAGCTCTCGATAATCTTGAATGGGAAGACCCTGTTTGACGCGACGAGGCAGAGAACGAACTTCAAGGCGACCTAAAATATCTCCTTCTGTTAAAAATGCTCTCTTTTCTTTGGGAAGAATAAAACCTTTGGAAAGATGTCCAACCCAGGCATGATGGCAAGCCTCATTCCAAATTCCTTTTTCTTTCAGCATTTGTGTCCAATGCTCTATTTCAGCTAATTTGGGAGCAATCAAATGAATCTCATAACCCTCTTTTGTTTTCTCATCGATTTTGGAAAAAATTTCTGCCACATATCCTAAAGGAGAATCTTGATGACGTTCTATGCCCTGCCACACCCCTGAACGCTGAACAGACAAAGATAAAGAGGGTAAAGTGTTCTCCTCAGCAGTATCAGAAAGATAAAGCATCGAAGAACTTTTCAAATCTCCTAAATCCAGATAATCTTCACTTCCTTCTGGGATATCTTCTTTTAAAACATCATATTTTTGAATAATGGCTTGAAAATGATCCCAAACGAGAAGAAATTTTTTTGGAAAATAATTAAGAAAATTTCCCCATTGAAGATTTTTGTCAGCCAATTCCAATTCATAAGCCGGAAAGATTTCTGCATGTTCAATGATACTTTGAGAAATTTGAGTTTGAGGATTAAAAAAGCGCAAAGAATCAATTTTTGTCCCATCAAATTCTAAACGTAAAGGATCATCATACTGGGGAGAAAAAACATCGATAATCCCTCCTCGCACACTAAACTCCCCCTTATTTTCTACAACCGCTTCACGTTTGAATCCAAATTGATCCAAAAACTGAATCAATCCATCAAAAGAAAATTCCTTGTTTTTTGTGACAGACAGAATCATTCTCTTAAATGATGCGGGACTTACCACTTTGTGAATCAAAGCCTGAAACGGAGCAACCACCCAGGATTGACCTGATTTATTTTGTAAGCACCCTAAAGCCGTAAATCTCTCTGCAATAATTTCAATATGAGGAGGAACTTTTTCATGAGGCAATGTTTCCCAAGCTGGGAAAAGAGTGCCTTTCTCTTCAGAAAAAAACTTCATATCTGAGAAAAAATTTTCGGCCTCGGTTTGACCCGCTGTAATCACCAACACTGGTAAATCTAATTTTTGCCGAAGATAGGCAACCAGAGCAGCCTTAGAAGATTCCCACAATCCCTGAACAGAAAGATGCGGAGAACTTGCAAGTTTTTTTAAAACATCTTCAAATGCAGTAATATTTTCGAGTAAAGATTTCATAGATTTTATCGAGAGATTATATCATTTCAGCACTCTGTCTTCGGACAAGGTTTATGATAAAGGGCAAATGACTTTACTTGATAAAAAGGAATACTTATGCGATTTTGGGTTTATCTATGAAAATCAAAACTATTTGGGCTCGATACGCATTAAGTTTAATCTTGGTTGCTCTTGCTTCCCTTATTGGAGAATGTGTTCACAAAGAGCTTGAGCCCACAAATCTTGTCATGCTTTATCTTTTAGCCGTTGTGCTTGCAGCGGTTTTCCTTGGACGAGGCCCAGCTATTTTAGCCTCTTTCACAGGAGTACTCGCCTTCGATATTTTATTTGTCCCTCCTAAATTTGCCATCACCGTTTATGATGCGCGATATCTTATTACTTTTGCGGGTCTTCTTACTGTTGGACTCATTATCAGTGAATTAACTTCTAGAATAAGAAATAAAACGATTCGCGAATTTGAGAATGAAAGAAAAATAGACCTTATGGAAGCAAAGGAAAAGCTTCAGACAGCCCTTTTAAATTCTATCTCACATGACTTGCGAACACCCCTTGTCTCAATCACAGGAACTTTAAGCAATCTTTTGCAAGATCTATCATCCTTTAATGCTGAAGCTCTCAAAGAACTCACTGAAACAGCTTACGAGGAAGCCTTGCGCCTGAATCAACTTGTAGGAAACCTGCTCGACATGGCACGCGTCGAAGCAGGAGCTTTAAAAATTCACATAAAACCTTGTGATTTGAGTGATTTAATCGGCTCAGCACTTCATCAGCTAGACAGCAAAATACAAAAAAGAGAGATTCGAGTTTTAATTCCTAAGGATATTCCTGAAGTTCTCGTTGATTTCACCCTCATGATGCGTGTATTTATAAACTTGGTCGATAATGCCATTAAATATTCTTCCCAGGAAATGCCCATTGATATTATTGCAAAACTTTCTCAAGACGGAGTCAAAGTTGAGATCAAAGATAAAGGTTTTGGAATTCCTAAAGAAGATTTGAAACGCATTTTCGATAAGTTTTATAGAGCTATGAAACCCAAACAAATTACAGGAACCGGCCTTGGACTTTCAATCTGTAAGGGAATTGTGGAAGCTCATGGAGGCCAAATTTGGGCTGAAAATAATTTAGATCAAGGAGCAACTCTTGTGGTAAGTTTACCTTTTATTCTGAAAGGTATCTAAAAATGACAGATCAAAATATTCGTATATTGATTGTCGATGATGAAAAAACCATTCGACGTTTTTTAAAAACAACGCTTGCTTCTCACCAATACCATGTTTTTGAGGCTTCAGACGGAAGAGAAGCCCTGGAAGAATCTGTTGCAGCCCATCCAGATGTTATCGTTCTAGACTTAGGACTCCCCGATATGGATGGAATTGATGTCGTTCGAGAAATCAGAAAACGATCTAAAACCCCCATCATCATTCTTTCCGTACGTGAAGATGAGACGGATAAAATCTCAGCTCTAGACGCAGGAGCAGACGATTATCTAACAAAGCCTTTTAGCGCAGGAGAATTTTTGGCTCGACTGAGGGCCATGATGCGCCGTCTACTACCCGTAGAGGAAGAAAATGTTTTTACAATTGGGAAAGTAACCATCGATATCTCCCGCCACTCTGTAGAGGTCAATGGTGAAGAAATACGCCTTACACCAACAGAGTACGATGTATTAAAGCTGCTCGTTTTAAATTCCGGTAAAGTCGTTACTCAAAAACAAATAATTCAGGAAATATGGAATAAAAATGAAGAAACCGAAGGCGTTGCTCATCTTCTTCGCGTTACCATCAGCAATCTGCGTTCAAAAATCGAGCCCAATCCAAATCGTCCAACTCTCATTCTGACCGAACCCGGGATTGGGTATCGGCTTTCCTCAAATCGTTAAACACTCTTTTTGATGTGTTATTGACTCCCTTTCTTTAGTCACTCCATTTATTCTCTTTTTGAAAGGGTAAAAAGTATGAAGAAAATTTTTTTCTTAATCGCTTTAATTTATCTTTCAACGATTCTTTCTTATGCCGTGATGCCTTCTCATCAACAACTGAACCAAATAGAGACAAAAAAGACAAATCTGAAAGATGAATTGAAAAATATCGAAGTTCGTCTGCAAGCAATTTACAGAGATTTAAAGTCTATCCGAATGAGGCTTCCAGAATCCTAGTTTTAGAAGCTCAATCATTTCAGCTTAATTTTTGACGAATTTTTGACTTGGGCTAGAGATTCTATCGGGTATAAGCTTTTTCACCAGTAACAAAAATATAGAAACATAAAAAGCTAAATCTTCTTTGCTGGAGAAACGAGGCAAAAAAGAACGGGGAACCCAGAATTGGGGCGAATATTCTACCTCCTGTCATTGGTTCGAAAAGCCAATCACAGAGGGTAGGATTAGGGCCACTCAAGCCCGAGTCCGACAGCTAACCTCGTCAGCGCATAGTTTTAAAGAGAGCAGCCAGGGATCTTACTCTCTGGCTTTTTATTTAATAAAGGAGAATTAAAATCAATGAATTGGCTTCTTAAGAAATCAAAAAAGGAAGCGGTGCCCCATCAAAGCACTATTTCTTCCGTAAAAACGCTTTTGATCTCAGATTATCTGAATGAGAAATCGATTTGTTTTCTTTCATCAGATTTAAACAAAGAAGAGATTTTATCAAAACTTATAAATGTATTATCCACTTCTGATTCTAAATCTGTTTTCAAAGCGATTCTCGAACGTGAAAAAATGGGTGGCACTATTATCAATGAAACAACCGCCATTCCGCACACCCGGATCAAAGGACTCAAGAATATTCAATTAGCGATTGGGCTTATAAATCGATCTGTTCCACACAAAAATATTCCCAAACTATATTTTTTGTTTCTCACTCCGCTAGAAGATACTCAAAAACACCTACTCTTTTTATCAAGTCTTTCATCGGTTTTTCAAACAGAAGGTTTTGTCGATCAATTATTGTGTTCAAAAACTGCTCTCGAAGTGATTCAGAAGATTCGTGAATTAGAAAAAGAAACGAGAGGTTGATAATGCAAACATATTCGATGCAAGAGATTTCCTTTTCGGGAAGTACATGCCGAATTTTTAACAACTGAGGAAAGTGTTTTTGTACAAAAAACAGGTTTTTGATCTACCGCTGCTGCGCCCCAATCTTC
>JAYRIK010000214.1:0-1697 GCA_041906865.1 Candidatus Auribacterota bacterium | reverse complement strand
TCAACTTCTACGGTTACTCCCGTAGGAAGATTGATAAAAAGTTTCCCCTGTGGACCTTCAATATTCAAGGTTTGATCCTGAAGAGTCACCTTCACTTTTTCTGGAATAGCAATTGGTTTTCTACCGACTCTAGACATATAAAATACCCCTTAAAAGCTGAACTACCATACCGTACAAAGTAATTCTCCGCCCATTTTTGCTTCTTTTGCTTGTTTGTCCGTCATAATTCCTTTGGAAGTTGAAACAATACTCAAACCCATTCCAGAAAGAACAGGTCGGATTTTTTCATATCCTAAATAAACTCGACGCCCGGGTTTTGAAATTCTTTTGAGTTCTGTAATTACAGGCTCGCGCTTCGATGTGTATCGAAGGGTCACTAGAATCTTTCCCCCACGGCTATCGGTGACTGAACTTGCAGAACGCACATAGCCCTCTTGCTCTAAAATTTTGGCCATGGCCAATTTTAGTCTCGAATAGGGGATTTCCACTACTTCGTGACGAGCGTGAAGCCCATTACGTATTCTTGTTAAAAAATCAGAAATCGAATCTGTCATCATGATTAATTGCTCCTAATCCCTATAAATATGTTTAAGAAACATTTCCTAAGCATATTTTACCAACTGGCTTTCATCAAACCAGGTATCTCGCCCCGGCGGGCTAATAAGCGAAAACACAAACGACACATCTTAAACTTTCGAATAAAGGCACGAGGTCTTCCACAAAGTGGACAACGGTTATAAGCTCTCGCGCTAAATTTAGGTTTACGGGTCGCTTTAACTCTAAGTGATGTTTTTGCCATAAACTTTCCTTAATTTCTAAAGGGCATTCCTAATGCCTTTAATAATGCTTTCGCTTCCGCATCGTTAGTTGCAGAAGTACAAAATGTAATATTCATTCCACGAATTTTATCGACCTTGTCATAATTAATTTCTGGAAAAATAATCTGTTCAGTAACCCCTAAAGTATAATTTCCACGCCCATCGAAAGCCTTAGGAGAGACTCCTTTAAAATCACGCACACGCGGTAAAGAGATATTCACTAAACGATTTAAAAATTCATACATGACTTTTCGTCTTAAGGTAACACACGCACCGATCGGCTGACCTTGACGAAGCTTAAAACTGGCAATAGATTTTTTCGCGCGGGTGATTACAGGCTTCTGTCCTGTAATGGCTGTAATTTCTGCGGCCGCCGCATCTAAGGCCTTCACATTTTGAGTTGCTTCTGAAATAGAGGTATTCACGACAATCTTCAAAAGTTTAGGAATTTGCATTACGTTCTTGTACCCAAACTCTTTCATTAATTGAGGAATAACTTCTTTAGCGTACTGTTCTTCAAATTTTAAATTTGACATAAAAATCCTTGAAAATTAAGCAGCTTTCCCAATTTCACTGCCACATTTTTTACACACTCTTACTTTACCTTTAGCTCCCTGCTTGCTGGCCACACGCACAGGTTTCGAGCATTTCGAACAATAAAGCATGATATTTGAAATATGAATGCTAGCTTCTTTTTCAACAATCCCACCTTGCCGATTATTCGCGGTAGGCTTTTGGTGTTTTTTCACCATATTCACTTTTTCAACTAAGGCTCTTGAGTTTTTTGGAAGAAGACGAAGAAGTCTTCCACTCTTTCCTTTTTCTTTTCCGGCGACGACCATCACAACGTCATTTTTCTTTAGATAGGTATTTAAAATG
>JAYRIK010000213.1:0-12446 GCA_041906865.1 Candidatus Auribacterota bacterium | reverse complement strand
GAATCCTAAGGGAAGACAAGAAAGAGTCAAAATTTTGAATACAGATTTACCACATTATAAAGAAGCAGTGACCGTGGGAACTATTGAGATAGAATAATTTTATTCGAAAGATACTTATCATGAAAATATCATTTTTGAAATTTGAAAAACCTTTGACCCTCTTGTTTTTCTTTCTCTTTCTAATCATGGGAGTGGGGGCTAGATTCCTCATTTCTTTATTAGGGCCTGACAGTACCTATTTGGCACATACGTGCGTTGTGAATAATCTAGGCGTCATTGGGTTGATGTCAAAGCATGCTTTGGAAACAGGAGAATTCCCGTTTTTCTTTTGGGGCCAAAATTGGTTTGGAGGATTGGAGGCGATGTTGCATGGGATTGCCTTCTGGATTTTTGGGGTAACCCCATGGGCGATGCGTATTACACCTCTTTTCCTTTTTGCTTTGTTTTGCATTTTGACTTTTCTCATAGCCCGAGATCTTTTTAATGATGGGGTTGCATTAACAGCCCTTCTTTGGTGTGTTTTTGCTCCTACTTATTTTACGCAGTTAAGTGTAGTCCCTCATACGCATTATTTGGAAACCCCTGTATTAGGAAGTTTGATTGTTTGGCTTGCGATTCGACTGACACTGACAACCTCTATCAAGGTTCGAAGATTCTTATATTTTGTATTAGGATTTTTTGGTGGATTAGGATGGTGGGTGAGTCCTATGATGATTTATTATCTTCTAGGTATTGCAGGCTTTATGCTCTTTAGATTGCGTTGGGAAGCCATACGTTTGGGAATTCTTTTAAGTTTGCCCGCCTTTTTTATGGGAGCAGCTCCCTATTTTATTTATTATGCGATGGATCCTTATTCCAGTGTTTTAGGAATGGGAGGAAAATTTTCTCTTGTCTATTTCCCTGTTGGGCTTAAGAATCTTTTGCTGGCAACAGGCCCTGAACTTTTAGATGTTCCCAAATACACACATTTTGGATTTTGGGCTTTTATAGCGATTGCTTTATTTTATACCTATATATTTTTATCTTTCTTATCCTTCAATATTAAAGATTTTTCCAAACTTTTTTATAAAAAAGTTTTATCCTTTACTCATGCTCGGGGGATTTTGGTTTTTTTGCTATTGGGTATTATTGTTGTTTCCTGCTCCAGCTATGATGCTATTCGTCGGTTCAGACCTCGTTATGTCATTGCGCTTTATTCTCTTGTGCCGATTGCATTTGGTTATGCGGTATGGCAAGTTCGAAAAAATTGGAGATGGTTAACCATTTCACTAGTCTTACTTTATTGTGCCGGCCAAAGTTTTTTTGTTTGGGATTGGATTTCTAAAGAGATTCCAGGCTATCAAGCGGAAGCCCTCGAAAAGTTGAGATTAATCGATTTTCTAAAAGATCATAATATTCGGCGAGCTTACATGGATTATCGTTTTGATGCTTCTTCAGGTAATGCAGATATTACATTTATGGCGAAAGAAGACGTAATTTGTGCCACTCCTGCTCAAGAACGATATCGTCCGTATGAGTTACTTTTAGATGAAAGCTCTTATCCTGCTTTTATCAAAAATAAGCCTGGAATCTTTTCAGATGTGTTTGAAGTCATAGGGGGACAGTGCCAAACTCATCAAGAGAATCGATTTTATGTCTATTATGATTTTCAAGAACCTCAAGCACACTATCACCAAATATCTCCAGATGAAATTAAAGCGACGTCTTCTCATGAATCTAATCAAATCAAAAAAGTTTTGGATCGAAATATGGAATCAAATTGGAGTAGTGTCATTACACGACAAGCGGGAATGTGGATTCAATTTGACCTAGGGAAGACCTATTCTTTGGGCATGCTCAGATTATGGAATCGTGGAGAATTGCACCCTTACTTTTCTACTCATTTAAGTGTAGAAGTGAGTTTGGATGGACATCAGTGGACACAAGTTCTTCAACCCAAGCCTTGTGATTTTTATTATTGGAGTGGTCCTCGTCTTTATTATTGGGAATGGTCTTATCGTCAAGAACTTCGTTTTGGTCCTGTTGAAGCCAGATTCATTCGTGTTATACAGCATGACCACTCCAGCCGACTTGATTGGCGTATCAGTGAAGTCTATTTTTATGAATGGTTAGAGGGAAAAAATATGGGTTCTTCTGGAGAGAAAGAGATCTTTGCCGCTGTAAAAGCTTTAAAATTAGAAAAAATTTATGCAGATCGCTGGATGAGTTCTCAAATTAAGAAGATAAGCAATGGTAATATTCAAACCGTAGAACCTTTTAGCTTTACAGATAAAAAAGACATTGTTCGCTTACCCAGTCGATTGGTGATATGGAGTCCCAAAACGGGCTTTATTCTTGAAGATGCCGATGCAGATGAATTTGAAAAAACGATGGCAACGCAGGGAATTTTTCTTACGAGAGAAAACTTTTCTCGTTGGGTCTTATTTTATTTCCCGAAGTGGGCTGAAAATGAGGAAAAGTTAAAGTCAGGCTCAGGGTGGTATTGGATGGGATTAGGGGCTGTGGGCATCAATAATAAAGTTTATAGCGAACAGTTGAGAATGGAAGCAATCAAATATGAAGAAGAGGGGCATTTTGAAAAGGCTCTTGAATTTTATGGAAAAGCTTTAAAAAGTTATCCAAATCATTCGAAGGCTCGAGAAGGGAAAATACTTCTCTTGAAAAAAATGGGCAGAGAAAATGAAGCTCAGCAAGAAGAGCATATGTTTTTAAAACAGACAAAACCAGATCATCCCGCTTTTGTCGAATTTGAAAATGGAGTAGAATTTTTGGGCTATACCCTTCAGCCAGCTTTTGCTTCTACCACAGGTGTTAAGGCGGGACAAAAAATGACTGTTAATTATTATTGGAAACTCAAGGAGAATCCTGGGAATAATATGGCTGTTTTTGTTCATATCAAAGGACAGGGGAAATTATTTCAAGGAGATCACAACTTTTTGAATCGACGTCTTTACGTATGGCCTTGTGCGGAAGGAGAGGTTTTTCGGCAGAAAGAATTTATTCAAATCCCATCAGGTATGCCCGCTGGAGAATATCAAATTCGATTAGGTCTTTTTAATTTAGAAAATGGTAAACGCCGAAAAATAAAGAATACTTCTCTAAAAGTGGAAGATAAGGGTGCTTTTATTGGCTCTATTAAAATTAAAAAATAATGAAGAGCTGTTCTTTGTGAAATGGTTTTAGGGGTAGGCAAAATCCATGAAATACAGAACTTCAAAATATGAATATCTCGCTTTTTTGATTATTTCTATCGCAGTGCTTATCCGATTTATCATTGGTTTACAATGCCCTTTTACATTAAAACTAGCTCCCGGTTTTGTGGATTCTGACTTGGCTGTTACAGCTCTCATGGGAAAGCATGTTCTTGAAAAAGGAGAATTTCCGTTTTTCTTTTGGGGTCAAAATTGGTTTGGAGGGTTAGAGGCCTTACTTTATGCCATCCCTTTTTATTTTTTTGGTGTTTATGCATGGCCTATGAGATTGGTGACTCTTTTTCTTTTTGCTCTTTTCTCTATGGTGACATATTTACTTGCAAGGGATGTTCATAGTGAAAGAGTGGGACTCGGAGCTCTTTTATGGTGTCTTTGTGCACCTCTACTTTTGACTAAATATAGTTTGGTTCCGCATACCCATTATTTAGAAACCCCCACCTTTGGAAGTTTGGTGCTTTGGATTGCGGTTCGAATCCGAAAGAGTAGTTCTGAAAAAAATAAGAAAATTTTGTATCTTGCTCTTGGAATGGTGGGAGGTCTTGCGTGGTGGGCAAGTCCTCTCATGATGTACTATTTTTTACCTATAACCTTATATCTCTTTATTTATGAGAGAGTAAGAGCGTTAAAGTATGGACTTATGTTGAGTCTTCCTCTCTTTTTTGCAGGAGGCTGGCCTTTTTTTTATTATTATGCAAAAGATCCTTTTTCTTCTCTTTTGAGTATGGGGCAAGGATTTCATTGGAATAGGCTATTGCAAGGGTTAAAAGGTTTTTTCTTTGCCGCAGCTCCTAAACTGATGGATGTTTTAAGATATGAAAGGTTTGGGAATTGGGCCATTTGGGTTGTTGCGCTATTTCTTATTTTTGTAACTCTTTATTATTTCGCAAAGGCGAGACATTCTGAGGCCTATCTCATGGGAGCTCTCCTTTTGATGACCATTCTTATTTTTTCTACAAGTTTGCAAGCGAGGCGTCCAAAGGATCATTATGTTGTTGCCCTTTATTCGTTTTTCCCTATTGCATGTTCTTTTGTTGTTCTAGAGTCTAAGCGATTTTTAAAAAAAATAATGATTCCTCTTTATGCAATCTATTTATTTGCTCAAGGCATTTTTATTTGGGACATGGGAACAAAAGATGCTCCTGCTTCTTGTGTCAGAACTATTCAATTAATGAGTTTGATTGACACTCTTAAATCTAAAAACTTAAAATATGCTTATGCAGATTATTTTCTGGGATCTACGGAGATAAGTTTTTTATCAAAGGAAAGTATCATTTGTTCTCCCCGCCAAAATGAAAGATACGATCCCTATATGCATTTGCTGAATGAAACAGATCGACCCGCTTTTATTTCGGATTCTGAGGTTAAAAAAACATTAAAACGGATTGGAGGTCATTGTCAAACAGATGCAGTAGGGGGCTATACCGTTACTTATAACTTTGAAGAACCTCAAGCTCAATATCAACAAATCAATCCAAATACAATAAAAGCAACCGCTTCTGATTATGGTGAAGGGATGAAAAACACACTTGATCGGAATATGGAAACAGCTTGGACTTCAGGAGATCTTAAACGATTTGGGATGTGGGTTCAATTTGATCTAGGGAAAAACTATTCTTTAGGGATGCTTCGTTTATGGAATAAAGGATGGTATCATGCAGGTTATCCAAATATTTCTTTAACTGAAGTGAGTCAGGATGGAAAGGTTTGGAAAGAAGTCTCTCCTAAAATCGAAGGGGGCTTTTTCTATTGGAGTGGGCCTAGGATTTACCCTTGGGAGTGGGGATACCGTTGGGAAGTAAGGTTTGGCCCTGTAGAAGCTCGATACATTCGTGTAAAACAATTAGAAGATTCTAAAAGATCAGAATGGATTATCACGGAAGCCTATCTTTATGAACAGATTTCATCCTTTTCTCTTGGCCGTCAAGGAGAGGATGCAATGTTGAATAAGATTAAAGCTTTAGGTTTAGAAAGAGTCTATGCTGATCGGTGGATCAGCGCACAAATTCGGAAACGATTTTCAGACACGATCTCTACGATAGAGCCTTTTGTTTCAGCTTCTCGAAAAAAGAAAGCTTATTTTAAATCCCGAGTTGTCGAATGGGAACCCAAAATAGGTTTCGTGTTAGAAAAAGATAATGCGAATTTATTTCAGGAAATGATGCGTAAGGAAGGACGTTTTTTAAAGCGTGAAGATTTTGAAAGATGGGTATTATTTTATTTTGATTCATGGGCAGAAAAAGAAGAAGAAATCAGAAATGATCCTGGTTGGTGGTGGATGGGATTGGGCGTTGTAAAGATAAATACAAAAAAAAGAAGTGAGTATTTTAGAAGTCTGGCACAGAACAAAGAAGCAGAGGATAAAAAGAAAGAATCTTTAATATTTTATAAACGAGCACTTAGAGAGTACAAGAACAACCAAATTGCAAGAAGGGGCTTAATTAAACTTCTAAAAGGTCAGGGAAAGAAGGATGAAGCATTCAAGCACGAAAGAATTTTAAAACATCAGACAGAGCCATTAAATGAGTGCAATATTGAGTTTTCAAATGGGGTTAAATTTTTGGGCTATCGATTTAAAAAAAATCAACTGAGATCGGGAGAATCAACAAGTGCCAATTATTATTGGTCTTTAAAGAAAGATATCAAGAGTCCTCTGGGGGTTTTTGTACACGTATTTCAAGATTCTCATGTATTTCAGGGAGATCATAAACTCTTGAAATGGAATCCAAGCGTTTGGCCTACTCTGGAGAATGAAATTTTTAGAGAAAAGGAGTTTTTAAAAGTTCCTCAAGAAATGCCAGAAGGAGAATACAAAATCAAATTGGGACTTTTTGATCTTGGCACAGGTAAGCGTATCAAAGTTAAGAAGACATCTCTGAGCGAAAAAGATAACGCTGTGATCATTGGGAAAATATATGTCAAAAAATAAGAAGTTGAAAGTATTTAAAAGATGAATCTCAAAAGTTTATTCCAACTGATACGCCCTAAACATTGGATTAAAAACTTATTAGTTTTTGCTGCCTTGATTTTTTCAAAACATCTTTTAAATGGGGCTTCTTTTATTAGAGTAGGCATTATCTTCTTCGCTTTCTGCGCGATATCCAGCGCTTGTTATATTTTGAATGATTTTCTGGATTTGAAAGAAGATCAACAACATCCTTCAAAGCGGTTTCGCCCTTTAGCTTCAGAGACTGTTTCTAAACCAATGGCGGTTATTTTCGCAATTTTTCTATTAACAAGTGCTTGTTTTCTAGCCTTTAGTCTTGGGAAAAATGCTTTGTTTGTTTTACTAGGATATGGAATTGTCCAATTGGTTTATTCTTTTGGCTTAAAGCATGTTGTGATATTAGATGTCATGCTTCTTGCTATTGGTTTTGTATTCAGAGCAATTGCTGGAGGTGTGGTGATTGATGTGAATATTTCGAATTGGCTTTTACTCTGCACGTTCCTCTTAGCTTTATTTCTTGGTTTATGTAAAAGAAGACAAGAACTTGTTATTCTTAAACAAGATGCTTTTGCTCATCGACCCGTTTTATCAGAATACAGTGAAACGTTTATTGATTCTTTAATTTCTGTGATTACGGGTGCGACTGTGGTTACATACGCACTTTATACTGTTTCCAATGATGTTCAGATCAGGTTTGGAACAGATCGACTTATCTTCACGGTCCCTTTTGTGATCTATGGTATTTTTCGATATTTATATCTGGTTCATCAAAAAGAGATAGGAGATAATCCAACACAAGTTTTGTATTGTGACTTTGCTCTTCAATTAGACATTTCTTTGTGGCTTGTGGTTTGCTTGATATTGATTTATCTCTGATTATCTTTAAGATAAGGGCGTTTTTCATTGAATAAATACATCTTTTTACCTCCCTGTTGTGTCCTCTTCTTTTGGGTGTTAGTAGAAATTGCTTCTGAGGTGTTTCGACATTCAAACCATCGAGGAATTCAAAATCTGATTAAGCTTCTGTGTTGGGGGAGTCGGCCCTGGGCTCTTTGGGGTGTGATTAACCTTTTTGCTCGCTTTCGGCAGGATCTTGTTTTAATCAATCCCAAGACATTTCCATTTTATGCAAATCTCTGGAAAGAATCAAAATCATCTGTTCTATATAACTTAAGTTTTCTAGAAGCTTGTCAAAGAATCATCATTTCTCCAATCAGTATTTGTTTTATTTCAGTGTTTTTAATTATTTTTACAATGATGATCCTTTCAAGAAAAATAGTTTTGAAAGAATGGCTTGCCCTTAAAAAAAGAACAGTTGTGGCAATTTTGGTTGGAGTGTATTTGATTTCACTTGGTTTGTTCATCTCTTTTAATTCTATCCCGGGAGGGGCTACAGAGCCTCCTGAGTATCCCCAAAAAGTGAGTTGTCTCTTGCGACCTTGGTATTCATCTGCCGGGACTATGATGTATGTCGCAAAGAAAATTAAAAATTCTTATTATTACTTGTCTCATTTTGAAGAAATTCTGCCTAAACTGAGAGAAACAAGACATGCATCTTCTCATCCTCCTTTGGCGTCTCTTTCTCTCTACTGGATTGGGAAATGTGTTGGAGTTAACGGTGATCTTGATCATGATCGAATTCGATACTTGTTGGGACTTACTATCATTTCTGCTTTAAGTCTTTTTGTTATTTATGCTTTGGCTAAGAGCATGTTTCAATCTAGAAAGATCGCGTTACTAGCCAGTATTTTTTGGATGACGATGCCGGGTGTTCTTGGGTACATCACATTTTCTCAAGACATTCTCTATTCTCTCGTTTTTAACATATCTTTCCTTCTTATGTACCGTGTTGTTGTATTCCCTCAGTCTTATATTCTCTCTTTTGCTTTAGGGTTCACCTTTTTTATTCTCAGTTTATTCACTTACAGTTGGTGTATTGCAACAACCATCTTCTTTGCTTTTTCAGTGACTATGGGATTTCGTCAAAAGTGGAAATTTTCTGAATGGATAAGTCGACTTTTATTCCCTTTGGCTGTAATGGGACTACTATTGTTAATTTTTACTTTGACGTTTCACTTAGATTACTTAGCTATATACAAATTTTCAAAAACATTTCACGAACGGTTTTACGCTTATAAAAACATGGGGCAATGGTTTATGGCTTTAGTTGGGGGACAAATTGATATAGGCATTACGATGGGTTCTGTGGTTCTTACAGCTTTTGTTACTCACCTCTATAGGAAGAAAAAGGAATTATTTTCCCATTCTGCGGATGTGTTACTTGTTTGTGTTCTTTGTATCTATGTCATTCCAATCCTTTTTGGTCCGAATCCTCTCAAAATAGAAACCACACGTTGTTGGAATTGGATTACAACTATTCCTATGTTACTGGCAGTGAAGGAGTTATTCGAAGAGGATCAATCTCATTTTATGGTTGTGGGCAGCATTGCTATTTCTCTTTCAAGCTATTTTATATCGCGTTTGGTTTGTTATATGATGTAATTCTGGAATTTGAAGTAGGGATATTTATAATATAGGTATATTATGATATTCCCAAAGTTTTTAAGTGAATAAAAGGGTTTTTAGAGGATATGTTGAGTATTTATCTTAGAAAATGATTATGCTATATTAAGCGTCTATTTCAGACATAGGAGTTTATTTTGCCTCAAAATTTAGATCTTTCTGTTGTTATTCCTTTGATGAATGAAGAGGAGAATATCCTCGAGCTTATTCCTCGTGTTCAAGAAGCTTTGAACAAATTAGGTTGCTCTTATGAGGTTATTCTCATTGATGATGGAAGCACGGATAAAACTTGGGAATGTCTTAAAGAAGCCAAAGGGCAAGATCCGCGTATTCGCCTGGTTAGATTCCGAAAGAATTTTGGTCAAACAGCTGCGATGAAAGCAGGCTTTGATTTAAGCTATGGAAAAATTATCGTCACTCTGGATGGAGATTTGCAAAATGATCCCAATGATATTGGGAAGTTATTAGAGAAAGTGAATGAAGGCTTTGACATTGTGAGTGGATGGCGTTACCCCAGAAGAGATCCTTTTATAAACCGAAGATTACCTTCTATGCTGGCCAATGGTTTGATTTCTCTAACGACTCAAGTGAAGCTTCATGATTATGGGTGTACTCTAAAAGCTTTTAGATCAGAAGTGGCTAAAAATCTTGAATTGTATGGTGAAATGCATCGCTTTTTACCTGCGATTGCAAGCTGGATGGGGGTTACGGTTTCAGAGGTCAAAGTAAGTCATCAAGCTCGAAAACGAGGTAAATCGAAATATGGTATTTCCAGAACATTTAAAGTCCTTTTAGATTTAATTACGGTCAAATTTCTTTTAAGCTATTCTACAAAACCAATTCAGATTTTTGGTTTATTTGGAATTTTAACGGGGGGAGCAGGCTTTGTCATTGGTCTTTATCTGGCCTTTGTAAGACTGTTCTTAGATCAAGCAATTGGGGGGCGGCCGCTTCTGCTTTTAGCAGTGCTGCTGATTTTTATCGGGTTTCAATTTGTTACGATGGGGCTTTTAGCAGAAATACAGATCAGAACGTATCATGAGTCTCAAAAAAAATCTATTTATGTGATTAAGGAGGAAATTGGATGAAAAGCTTTTTACGATTGTTGTTATGTGGTATTGCATTAATAAGTTCATCACTTGTTAGGGCAGAATCTACAACTAAAGATTCTTGGATGGTATGGTCTGGATCAGAGGGGGAAGAATTAGCCGTTTATTATAGTCATCAAAAAGGGGGACAATGGTCAACACCCGAGCGTCTTGATCATGCTAATCAGACCCGAGATATTTCTCCTGCGATTGTAGTTGATCAAGAGGGAAAGGTTTGGGCTACTTGGATTAGAGAAAAAGACGAAACCAAAGAAATTAAATTGGCAAAATGGGATGGAATACATTGGTCTACGGAAGAAACGGTGGGGCATATTCAAGGCATTCGTTTTTCTGAAGTTTCCATTGCTTTGGATGAAGAAGGACAACCATGGATTTTAGCAAGTGGGGTTGAAGATAGCACCGCAGAGGGAGGAACTTATGATGAAATTTACTGGATTCGAAAAACATCTACAGGTTGGTCAGGATGGGAAAAACTTAATCTTCCAGACGCAAGTCCAGATGTAGACCCTGCTATACTTGCTTTTGGCGGTAAAGTTTGGGCTGTTTGGAGTGGCTTTAATGGTCAGGGATATCAACTTTTTCAAAAAGTATGGGATGGGAAAAAATGGGGTGAAGAAACGGCTCTTTTTCAAGACCAGAATTTGTCTGTTGAGTTTCCTGCCTTAAGAATTGAAAATGGAAGTCCTGTGCTTCTTTTTTATCAGGGAGATAAGGCTTTTTTGAGTCAATGGAATGATTCATCATGGTCTAATCCAGTTGAGACGTCCGTGAATATTGAATCAACCTTCTTGGATGTTTGGAAAAATCAAAGCGTTTCAAGAACACAACAGGCTTGGTTTTCAGACAATCATGAAAGAGGGACCTTACACCTTCTTTTAAGAGACAATTCATCAGGTTCATCTAACAATCTTCTTTTGAGTTTGAAGAAGTTTTTTGATGTCTCCATGGATGAAGCTTGGGCGGCGGGTCAACCCAATGTTTATCTAGCTTTTGGAGATAGCATTACAGAAGGTGGATATCCTCCTCATTTACAGGGTTTGCTCGATGGAAGATTTCCTGGTTCTTCTGTAGTTAATAGAGGCAGAGGAGGAGAAAGAACGGGGTCAGGTTTAGATCGCATTAATGGCGTTCTCCATAGTGTAAATGCAGAGTTTCTTCTTCTCATGGAAGGGACAAATGATGCGGGTGATGAGCACTCCCCAGAATCGATCACTTTCAATTTAGAACAAATGGTGGATCGAGCGATTTCTTTTGGAACCCGGCCCATTATTTCAACCATTACGCCTCGGCGGGATGGGCATAGTGGGAATGTGAAACATACCAATGCAGCAATTCGAGCTATGGCAGGCCGAAAAGGTATTAGCCTGGTAGATAATTATAATGCTATTAGGCCTAGGTCAGATTTTGACTCTTTATACGTGGATCATGTTCACTTCAATTCTACAGGAAATAGCATCATCGCCCAGACGTGGTTTAGTACAATCAGTAGTATTAAAGGCGGAGGAAGTGGTGGTGGAAGTGGAGGATGCGGGACCATTGGTCCTGTTTCGGGAGGCTCTCATCCCATTAATTTTGAGCCTCTTCTAGGCTTAATCTTTTTTCTTATTCTTGCCAGAAAATTTAAGAGAGTTTCAAAAAACTGTTAATGATGTAAAGTGGGGAGGCTTATTCAATCGATAGGCCTCCCCTATATTTTTTCTAGTATAAATAGAACTCATGACTTATTCATTTTTCTCTCTTCAGAAATTTCTTAACCCCAAAGCTCTTATAGTCGCAGGGCTCTTTCTCTTAGCTTTTCTTTTCATGATTTATCTTCCTTATGCAAGCTATTGTGCTTTTACATGGGGGAACTTCACTCTTTCCGATTATGGGAAATATACCAATATGATATGGAATTGTGGACATGGGCACCCCTTTCGATATTTGATGAATGGAACTTATTTTTCTACCCATCTTTCATTTACTTTGCTTCTAATAGGCCCATTTTTTTTGTTATGGAATCATCCTTTTTTGCTGGTGTTGATTCAATGGATGCAATTATTAATTGGAGCAGGCTTTATTTGGAAAATAAGCCGACAAAAAGGATTCTCTTATGAAATCAGTGCCGCACTTCTTTTATTTTATGTTGCTAACCCGTTTACTCAATCAGTGATGCTATCGGAGTATCATGGTGTAAGCCTCTATTTTTTATTAATTCCTTGGCTTTATGATTGTGTGTCTCGTAAAAAAATTTCCGCTTGGATTCCTACTCTTCTTTTGATGGGTGTACGAGAAGAGACGGGAATTATCATTGCTCCTTTAATTTTTTATTTTGCTTTTCGTTTTCGATGGAAAGGTGCTTTTTTTCTTGCAGCTTTTTCCTTTGTTTACAGTGTGATTGCTCTTAAGGTTTTGTTCCCTATTTTAGGAGGAATGTCATATGTACAAAGAAGAGGGAATATATTTTCTATTCATGAATTGATGAGGATTTTTTCTATTCAAGAAATACTGATGAGAATAAGACCTTTGTTAGGCTATGTGATATTAGGGGTTATTTTTTTAAGAAAGAAAGGGTGGCTTCCTTTAATTCTTTTCCCAGGAATCTCGATTTTTTGCACTTCTACTTCTGGATATCCTTGGATTTTTCATCAGCAAAGTCATTATCCTGCGAATCATATT
>JAYRIK010000212.1:0-3895 GCA_041906865.1 Candidatus Auribacterota bacterium | reverse complement strand
TTTGCATCAACCCGCGGAACCTGTTTTCATAAAATATACAAAGGAAATTTCTGTTGCAACCTCTGCTGATTATTATTCAAGAAGATATTTAAATGGGCGAGAAGTGAATCCGATAATAAATCCTATCAATCAAGAACCTTGTTTAAGACGTTGGAGTGTTTCTGTACTTGCTTCATCCTGTATGATTGCAGATGCTCTTACAAAAGTTGTGATGTTAAAAGGCAATGAGGCAAGGACTTTCTTAAAAGAATATGATGCTGAAGCTTTTATTTTGAAGAATTGATCGTATGAAAATTCCTAAAACACATCGTTTAGTTTTATATTCAGGCCTATCTACTCTTTTTGTGTCAGGGCTTGTATGGTGGCTTTTGGGTTTTGCTATCAAACCTGAAACTGCAAGTGACAGCATCTTGTTTATTATTCGTTCTTTAAATTTAAAAATTCATGGAGCCTCTGCCATGATCAGTTTAATTATTTTAGGGGCATTGATTCCTAATCATATTGTAAAGTCATGGAAAGCCAGAAGAAATAAACCGAGCGGATCAATATTAGTAAGTGTTTTAGTTCTATTGGTTTTAACAGGCTATTTTTTATATTATGGAGATGAGATTAGAAATATTTCCAGTATGATTCATATAACACTGGGGCTTCTTTTGCCTTTTTTTCTGATAGGGCATATTTTGAAAAGTCAGGCTTATAAGCGAAGACATCATTCTGATCGATCACATGTAAGAATTAAAACAACTTCTCAACAAGCATTAAACGATTGAAAAGTTATATAAAAATAAAAAATAATTTTGTTTCCAATGAAGTAAGAAATTTTAAAAAGTAGGTTTTTTATCTCATTTGTTACTCTATCTATTCCAAGATGTTGCGTTTTTTTCTCTATAAGGGAAAATCCGAGAATTCAATACATATAGTGTTTATTTTTTTTATACACCACAATATATAGTGTTTTCTGTTGACATGAAACAAAGAGCGGAGTAAATTAAAAATACAATTGAATAAGCGTTTATTGAAGAGATTGTGATCTTCTTTCATGGGGGGTGAAGGAAGTGAAAAAACTGGAATTTAGAAATTATTTTGAGCTAATGAGGAGCGACCCTTAGACTTTCCAAATCTTGGAAATACTAAGGGTTTTTTGTGCAAAAAAGGGGGAGGGGAAATGGAAAATTTATTAAAAGAAAATAAGGAACGTTTTGTTCTTTTTCCGATTAAACATGCTGAAGTATGGCAAATGTATAAAAAGGCAGAGGCTAGTTTTTGGACGGCAGAGGAAGTGGATCTGTCTCATGATTTAAATGATTGGGCCAAGTTGAATCCAGGGGAGAAGCATTTTGTTACTCATATTTTAGCCTTTTTTGCGGCCAGTGATGGCATTGTAAATGAAAATCTAGCCATGAATTTCTTAAGAGAAGTTCAGATTCCTGAAGCTCGTTGTTTCTATGGTTTTCAAATCATGATGGAAAATATTCATTCAGAAACTTATTCTCTTTTGGTGGATACTTACGTTCACGATCCTGTCGAGAAAGACAAACTTTTCCATGCCATTGAAACAGTGCCTTGTGTTCAGAAAAAAGCAAGTTGGGCGCTACAATGGATTAAAAATGGAAGTTTTGCAGAGCGTTTAGTAGCTTTTGCAGCCGTCGAAGGAATTTTTTTCTCAGGAAGTTTTTGTTCTATATTCTGGCTTAAAAAAAGAGGATTAACACCAGGTCTTTGCTTTTCAAATGAACTGATTTCTCGTGATGAAGGGCTTCATTGTGATTTTGCTTGTTTGCTTTATAGTATGTTGGAAAATAAACTTTCTGTAGAAAAAATTTATGAGATTATTGGTCATGCAGTCGAAATAGAAAAAGAATTTGTAACCAATGCCTTGCCTGTGGATTTGATTGGCATGAATTCAAAATTGATGAGTCAGTATATAGAATTTGTTGCAGATCGATTGATCGTTGCTTTAGGATATCCAAAGAAATTTAATGCTTCTAATCCATTTGATTTTATGGAGCTTATTTCTTTACAAGGAAAGACGAATTTCTTTGAGAAACGTGTGGCAGAGTATCAAAAAGCAGGCGTTATGAGTGCTAAAGAAGAGCATGTATTTAGTCTCGATAAGGACTTCTAATTATTTAAAAAAAGAGGGGGGAAACCATGTACGTTATTAAACGAGATGGGAGACGGGAGTCAGTAAAGTTTGATAAAGTCACAGGGCGTATTGAGCGACTTTGCTATGGATTAGATCCTAAGCATGTTGAGCCGGTGGAAGTGGCCAAAAAAGTCATTCAAGGCATTTATGATGATGTAACAACCTCCGAGCTTGATAATCTTGCAGCTGAAATAGCTGCCTCTATGACAACACAACATCCTGACTATGCTCTTTTAGCCTCGCGAATTGCGATTTCCAATCTTCATAAAAACACCAAAAAGTCTTTTTCTGAGACCATGCATGATCTTTATTCTTATGTGAATCCCAAAACAAATCAAAAGTCTCCACTGCTTGCGAAAGACGTTTATAAAATTATTGAGAAAAATGCAGAGTTGTTAGATTCAACTCTAATTTATGACCGTGACTTTGATTATGATTATTTCGGATTTAAAACTTTGGAAAAAGGTTATCTTTTGAAGATCAATGGAAAAGTGGTAGAGCGGCCTCAACAAATGCTTATGCGTGTTTCTATTGGGATTCATAAAGAAGATATTGAGTCTGCGATTGAAACCTATCAATTGATGTCTCAAAGATGGTTTACGCATGCGACACCGACGTTATTTAATGCGGGGACTTCTAAACCTCAACTTTCTTCATGTTTTCTTTTGGCTCTTAAAGATGACAGCATTGAAGGAATTTATGACACGCTGAAACAATGTGCCAAGATTTCTCAATCTGCGGGTGGTATTGGTTTGAGTATTCATAATGTTCGTGCAACAGGCTCTTATATTCGTGGATCCAATGGAACTTCTAATGGAATTGTTCCAATGTTACGTGTTTTTAATGATACCGCACGTTATGTGGATCAAGGGGGAGGAAAAAGGAAAGGGGCTTTTGCTGTTTATCTGGAACCTTGGCATGCTGATATTTTTGAATTTTTAAGTTTGAAGAAAAATCATGGAAAAGAAGAAATGCGTGCGCGAGATTTATTCTATGCTTTATGGATCCCAGATCTTTTCATGAAAAGAGTAGAGGCTAATGGAAACTGGTCTTTATTTTGTCCCAATGAGGCCAAAGGCCTCTCAGATGTTTGGGGGAAAGCGTTTGAAGAGTTATATGAAAAATATGAAAATGCAGGTTTGGCTCGAAAAACAGTGAAGGCGCAGGATTTGTGGTTCTCTATTTTAGAATCACAGATTGAGACAGGAACGCCATACATGCTTTACAAAGATGCTGCAAATGGTAAGTCCAATCAGCAGAATTTAGGAACGATTAAAAGTTCCAATCTTTGTACAGAGATTATGGAATATACATCTTCAGATGAAGTTGCTGTTTGCAATTTGGCTTCTCTGGCTTTGCCATGTTTTGTAAATGAATCGGGTTTTGATCATCAGAAGCTTTTTGAAGTCACTCAGCGTGTGACTAAAAATCTTAATAAAATCATCGATGTGAATTATTATCCCATTGAGGAAGCTCGGCGTTCTAATTTGAGACATCGTCCGATTGGAATTGGAGTTCAAGGATTGGCTGATGTTTTTATTCTTCTTAAAATGCCTTTTGATTCTGAACAGGCAAGGGCTTTGAATAAAGATATTTTTGAGACGCTTTATTTCGCAGCTATGACTGCGTCTAAAGATCTTGCAAAGGTGCAAGGTTCTTATGAGACATTTCAAGGATCGCCGTTATCTCAAGGAAAATTCCAATTTGATTTATGGAATGTGAAACCTTCTTCAAGATGGGATTGGGAGG
>JAYRIK010000211.1:0-2394 GCA_041906865.1 Candidatus Auribacterota bacterium | reverse complement strand
TAAAATTCATTCAGGTCTTATTGGGAGATTTAATGTTTTAAATTTGCTGGCTGCTTTTGCTGTTGCGTGGGTCATGAAATTAGATGTAGAGAAAATAAAACATTCCTTGGAAAACTTTCAAAGTGTTCCTGGCCGTATGGAATTTGTAAAAATCGAAGCCCCTTTCCAGGTGGTTGTCGATTATGCACATACAGAAGATGCATTAAAAAATGTATTAATGACATTAAGACCTTTGGTGAAAGGACGTCTTTTAACCCTTTTTGGATGTGGTGGAGATCGAGATCGAGGAAAAAGATTTAAAATGGGAAAGGTTGTGGGAGAGTATTCAGATTTTGCTATGGTTACCTCTGATAATCCGCGTAGTGAGGACCCCAAAGCTATTGCAGAAGAAATTGAAAAAGGATTGAAGGAAACAAAAATTTCTTTTCAAATAATTTTGGATCGTAAAGCTGCAATTGAGTTTGCATTATCGTGGGCTAAGCCGAATGATTTGATTTTGATTGCGGGAAAAGGTCATGAGAAATTTCAGGAAATTGGACTTTCCAGATTTCCTTTTGATGATGTGGGGATTGTCAAAGAGTTGTCTTTAAAGGAGATTGCATGAGTGACTTTCAATGCTCTTTTTTAGATGTGTTAAATTGGACACAAAGCGAGCATGTACTCGGAGCAAAAAGCACTCTATTTTCCGGTATTTCAACAGATTCTAGAACGCTTAAAACGGGAGATCTTTTTGTTGCTCTTAAAGGTCCTCATTTTGATGGGAATAATTTTCTAAAAGAGGCCTTAGAAAAAGGAGCCTCAGGAGTTCTTGCAAGTGAAGCGCTTGATGAAGAGATGATTCATTTATTTCGTAGAAGAGGAGTGGTGCTTGCAAAAGCAAAAAATGGGCTAGAAGCTATTCAGATTTTAGCTCAAAATTATCGAAGGCAGTTTTTGATTCCTATGGTTGGATTAACAGGCTCTTGTGGAAAGACAACAACGAAGGACATGACGCATGCCTTTTTAGAAGAGCTGGGACCCTCTCTTAAAAATGAAGGGACGCTCAATAATCATTTAGGCGTTCCTCTGACGCTTTTTAAATTAAAGTCTGATCATCAAACGTGTGTGCTAGAAATGGGGACCAGTTCTTTCGGTGAAATTTCTAAACATGCTTCTTTGGCTTTGCCTACCCTGAGTGTTGTTTTAAATATTGGTGCTGCTCATTTAAAAATGTTAAAGAGCGTGGAAGGTGTTCTGAGCGAAAAGTGGACATTGATTGAATCTGAAAGTAGTCAATTGGGGATTTACAATGAAGATGATCCTTTGTTGAGGCAACAAGCAAAAAAAAGTTCTAAGGAATTATGGAGTTTTGGCATTTATGAAGGAGGAATGTTAAGGGCCTCACGAATAGAATTCTTGAAAAATCAAACGACACAATTTTATTTGATTTTTCAAGGTGAAGAAGTGGGCATGGTTAAGATTCCATTTTTAGGATTGCATCAGGTATATAATTGTTTGGCGGCCATGTTGATTGCCCATGCCCTGGGAGTATCTTGGAATTCCATGATTCAAAAGGCGCTTGAGTTGAAACTTCCTAAGATGAGATGGGAAGTTATGCGAGCTAATGGAATTTATTTTATCAATGATTGCTATAATGCCAATCCTCAGTCGGTTCGTTCAGCTCTTGAATCTTTTCAATTGATGTCAGTAGAGGGGAAAAAATTTTTTGTTTTTGGGGATATGCTTGAGTTGGGAAAAGAAGAGTTTCGTTTGCATGAGGAATTAGCTAATGATGTTATACAATCTGGAGTTGATTAT
This sequence comes from Candidatus Auribacterota bacterium, assembly GCA_041906865.1. Taxonomy (GTDB): domain Bacteria; phylum Auribacterota; class JACPWU01; order JACPWU01; family JACPWU01; genus CAZXEQ01. The sequence continues at coordinate 597 of JAYRIK010000211.1, read as the reverse complement.
TTGGTGACTTTAGGTCCTTTATCAAATAGTTTAGTTCAAATGATTAAAAAGAAAGGATTTTCAAAGCCAATATGCTTTTCTTTTGAAACACATGAAGAGATTCGCCATTGTCTTGAAAGTTTGATAGAAAGCTCAGACGCAGTTTTGGTGAAAGGTTCTAGAGCAATGGGAATGGAAAGAATTATAGAAGGACTTATAGGGAAGTTTCAAAAAAATCATCCACATTCCATATCAAAGTTATAAAAAATTTTAGTTTAAAAATAAAGGTTAACAATATGCTTTATCATTTGCTTTATCCGTTAAGAGAATACTTTTTTGGGTTTAATGTTTTTAAATACATTACTTTTCGGGCTGCAGGTGCCGCAGCGACGGCGCTTCTTTTAACCATTTTTTTAGGCCCGGTAGTGATTCGTAAACTTTACTCTTTGCGTGTAGGACAAAATATCCGAAAAGAAGAGTGCCTTCCTCTTTTTGCGCTTCATCGTACCAAAGAAGGAACTCCTACCATGGGTGGGGCTTTGATTTTAGCTTCTGTCTTTTTGAGTGTGCTTCTTTGGGCGGATCTTACGAATTGTTGGATATGGGTTACGTTTTTTT
>JAYRIK010000210.1:0-2183 GCA_041906865.1 Candidatus Auribacterota bacterium | reverse complement strand
TTGCTGAAGAAGGGTTTCTTTTTAAACTTAATATTACTTTTGGTCAAACTTTATACTTAGACAGAGGTAATTACTTGTTAGCTTTCAACCTGTTTACGACCACTTTTAGCCTGCTCAAGGGCTATCCGATTCACTGCTCCTAATGCGCCTGCATTTGAAGCACCTTCAATTGCTTTGGAGGCCCTTTCTTGTACTTTAATTGCAGCTGCATCATATTTTTGATTTAAAAGATCGATTTGTTGATCTTGTTTGGTGATGTAGTTTTCGAGTGCTAAAATTCGATTTTCATAAATTGTTTCACTTGATTGTTTGGCTTGCTTCAATAGGGCAATTTCATGTTCAAACTTGAGCGTTAACTTGTCTGTTACTTCATTCCTTACTTTATTTACTTCTAATTGTTTTTCTTTTTCAAATTGAAGTTGTTTTTCTCGCAGAGTTTTTAATTCAATTTCAGTTAGCTTGATTTCGTTTTCGCGCTCTTTGAGTTCTTTTTCGAAGGAGAGTCCTTTTTCTGAAAGATTTTTTTCAAATAACTGCTTTTTTGCAGATATTTCGTCATCATCTTTTTGGTGGCGTTGTTTTAACAAATATTGGTAGGCGTCTTCTTCGCGAGCACGTATTTTCTGTTGTTCTTGTTCGAGCTCTTTGGCCACTTTCTTTTGGCGTTCTTTTTCATCGCTCCATTCTTGACGTTTTTTTTCAATTTCCTCAGATAGAGTTGCCATAGAATTTTGATGTTGAGATTCCAGATGAGATTTTTTTTCTTCAAATTCTTGAATGAGAGTTTCTATAGCTACTTGTACTAAGGCTTTATCTCTTAGTTCAGACAATTCCTTTTTTTCTTTTTCAACCAAATTTTTAATATCAGTAAGCTTCTGAGCTTCGAGCCCCAGTTCTACACTTAAATCATCTAAAACTTTGGACACAGTTTTTTTCATACGAATAATGCCATCTACAACAGCTTCCGGTGTAGCAGCTCCCACCCTGTGTTCAAGTTCTTTAGATAATTTTTCTTCACGATCCTTAACGATTTTACTGGTGCTTTTATCAGCAATTAAAGATTCGTATTTTTTATGAATATCTTTATAAGCAGTGTAGATTTCTTGTTTACTGCTAGTCCAGGGGATAAGTTGGCTCATGATTTCTCTCCTAACCTTATTTAAGGGTTGGAATGGTTAGTTAAATGAGTCAAATGATAATAGTTCTAACTTCTTTTGAAAAAGTAAAAAGAACTCTACCAAAAGATAAACACATACTGTCACCAATAGGTATCAATATCAATGATTTTTAAGACATTCCATTTTTCATTAGTTGACATCAAAAGTTAATATCAACAGTTGGTATCAACTGAACTATTTCTTGTGTATTTAAAATGAGTTAGCCAAAACTTGTTTGGCTGCACGTAAACCAGATTCATAACCTCCATTGATAAAACCTTGGGATTTAACTGAGGTATGTTCGCCGGCAAAAAACAAACGGTTATGGCATTCCGGTTCTTCGCCACTTCCCCAAAATTCACTAAATTGACCTACTTTGAGTGAAGAAAAGGACCCTTCTGTGAGGGGATGTCGAGGCCAATTAAAAAAGAGAACATGAGCATCTTTTTCTTTTTCATAGTGGGAACCCAAAAGAGAATTTAATTGTTTTTCGGTTGTGTCCTGAGGGGTTCCTGTTTCTTGAGCTTGTTTTCCTGTGCTATAGAAAGTCAAGATACCTGAGGTCCCTGATTGGAGGCGGCTGGTTTCCCAAATAATACTGCTCCCGGGAGCGAGGTATATTTCACCTTGGCAACCACGGTTTTCATGCAGGGGTAATTCTCGCCAAAATCGGGTTTTAAATCCTGACATGCATTTAGAATTTTGACCCATTACTAAATTTTCAATCCATTTCATTTTTATTGGGGATAGATCCATTTTTTTCCAGCCATCCACTTTTTTAAGTTGAGAAATGGGAATGGTGATAATCAGATGACTGAATTCTTCAGTTCTTCCTGAAGCAAAATGTGTGACCAGGTGAGATCCCTTTTGGGAGAGAGCGACTAATGATTGATCTAAATGAATGTTCTTTTCTTTATTCCTTAAATCATAGTCGCATAGGGAGTGAATTAAAGCTTGAGTCAGAGCAGAGTTTCCTCCTCCCAGTCGTAAAGCTTCATCGCTTTCGCCGTACATATTAAAACCATC
>JAYRIK010000209.1:0-6344 GCA_041906865.1 Candidatus Auribacterota bacterium | reverse complement strand
TGATTCGGAATGCTTTAATTTTATTTTCCGTCACAAATTTTATGATGATTATGGCAAATGTATTCATATCCTTGTTCCATGGACTGAATAACGATTTATCCAGTGATTTTTTACAGGCTTGGATTTTTATGCTTTGTGCCTATTGGAGTTTTTTTATGGGGAGAAGTGTTGTAAAAATGAAAACGTTTCGATTGCCTTTTATAAATATTGAGCTTATATAGAAAAATAATTTGAGATGTTCATGAGAATAAAATTCAACATTTTATTGTTTTTAATTTGTAGTGCTTTCCCTCTGCAGGCAGAGAATCAACCCAATTCTTCGGAGTTACAGGATTTAAAGACCTTACAGGAAAAGGTGAGCGGGAAAATTTTATTTCAATCTAATCGAGATCATCTCTGGCAAATCTATCAAATTGATGCAGATGGACGCCATTTAAAAAGAATATCAGATGGCAAATCTAATGATCAAAATCCGGTTTGGTCTTCTAAAGTGTGCCGCATCTATTTTTCTTCTGATCGTTCTGGAACATATCAAATCTATTCTGTGAATGAAAAAGGGGAGGATATTCAAAAAATTACAGAAGGGAACAAAGAAGAAAGATTATGTAATTTAAATAGAGATGCATCAAAGCTCCTTTTTCAAATTAATAAAAAAGAAGCTATGAAAGCTTTTATTCGAGATCTATCAGATAAAACCGTTCATGAAATTGATTTCTCACAGTTTTCAGGACGTCAGGGGAAGATTTTTCCGATGCTTTCTCCAGATGGACAGAAAATAGCATTTCTTTTTAAAGGTGGAGAAGGTGCAAAGCGAGCTGTTTATGTAGGAGATTTGGATTCAAACTATCGTTTGAAAAATAGTACTCCTATTCATTTAGGATGTTTTATTTCTTGGTCAAAAGATTCCGCTCATTTTGTGATGTGCTTTTTTGCTCCTGGAGGTACAGCCTTATATTTAGTTAAGGCAGATGGATCAGAATTTGTGCCTCTGACAGAAGCAGGCCGGTGGAATTATTTTCCTTGTGGGTCGCCGGACGAAAAGTGGATTGCTTGGTCAGCTAGTCCTACAGAGCATCATGAATATGAAGAGGGTCCTTATTATGATATTTACATTGCTTCTTTAGAAAATCGTAAACCTATTCGCTTAACATTTCAAACTGGGGCTGATTTGGTCACCAGCTGGAGAGAGTAATCATGCCTTCACCTTTAGGTCATGCCTTAGCGAGTGCCTTATTACATCGAACCAAAGTTTCAGGGAAATGGTTATCGGATTGGAAAAGATTGGCTTTTCATCTTTTCTGTGGCATTTGTCCTGACCTCGATTTTATTCCAGGACTGTTGATTGGCAATATTAATCGTTTTCATCATGGTTTTTCTCATAGTTTTTTTGGAGCTTTCGTGATTGCCGTGGGTCTTTGGGCTTTTTATGGATTTTGGAGATCTACATGGAAAGTTTCGGATGGTCTCTTTATTTTTTCTCTTGTGGCCCTTCACCCAGTCATGGATGTTTTAGCTATGGATACAGCTTTCCCGTATGGATGTCCTTTACTGTATCCCTTTGTAAAAGCTTCTTATATTAGTCCTTATGTATTCTTTGAAGATATTCAAAGACCAAGTCTAAAAGGTTTTTTCTTTGGACATAATAATCTTCTGGCTTTTGGAATAGAGTTTTCTTTTTTTACTCCTTTATTGTTAGCGGCCACTTTTGCAAAGAAAAGAAAATGGATTTGGATTTTGACGGGAGCTATTTCGCTGAGTGTTCTTCTTTTTTATCTTCATAAGGTATATATTACTTCTTCAGGGATTGAATTTATAAGGGTGTTGTCTATCAAAATGTGTTTTTTAAATAGGTAGCGGGGCCTGCCACTCGTCAGCCTCACCGTGCTCACGAAAAGTTGCGCTCGGCGGGGCCCCCCGCCGAGCGTCACCCGCATTTATAAAAAACATATTTTGATTTATAAGTGTTGGAGGAAAATAATGAATCTTGCTCAAAAAATGAGTTACTATGCATCGAATTTGTCTTATCAAATGCTTCCCAAAGAAGTGATTCATCAGGCCAAGCGGCATTTGCTGGATGCCTTAGCTTGTTCCTTAGGGGCTTTGTCTTCAGAGCCAGCACAGGCCATCAAAAAAGTTGTACAGCGTATAAAAGATCCAAAAGGATCAACTCTATTTGGAACTTTTAAAAAAACAACTCCAGATCTAGCAGCTTTCTATAATGGAACACTGATCCGATATTTGGATTATAACGATACCTATCTTTCTAAAGAGCCGGCTCATCCCAGCGATAATATTTCAGCGACTTTAGCGCTTGCTGAAAGTTGTGAGCGTAATGGAAAAGATTTTATAACAGCATTGGTGCTTGCTTATGAGATTCAATGTCGACTGTGTGATGCAGCTTCTATTCGAACGCATGGCTGGGATCATGTGACTTATGGACTTTTTTCTACTACGCTCTCCGCTGCAAAACTGCTTAAGTTTTCGCCTGTAAAAATGGAACATGCCCTTGGAATTTCTGCAACAGGACATATTGCTTTGCGCCAAACAAGAGCGGGAGAGCTTTCTATGTGGAAAGGTTCTGCTTTTGCCAATGCAGCTCGGAATGGCATTTTTTCAGCGCTTCTTGCTCAGCAGGGGATAACGGGACCGGCTCCTATTTTTGAAGGAGAATTTGGTTTTTTTAAATTGATTTCTGGTTCTTTTGATATGAATGAGTGGGGTGGGAAAAACAATCGCTTTAAAATCATGGACTGTTTTATTAAATATTTTCCGGCAGAATATCATGCCCAAGCAGCGATTGAAGCTGCTTTGGAATTAGGTTCTAAAATTTCTAATATTCATAACATTGAAAAAATTTCTGTAAAAACTTTTAAAGCAGCTTGTGAAATCATTGCAGGTTCTCCAGAAAAATGGCATCCACAATCTCGAGAAACGGCGGATCATAGTCTTCCTTATTGTGTGGCTGTGGCTTTAATGGATGGGAAAGTAGGACTTGCCCAGTTCCAGGAGAAAAGAATTTTGGACTCTAAGCTTCAATCTTTTATACAGAAGATCACGGTTGAAGAAGATGCTTCTCTTACTCGTAAATATCCTCATTCACTTCCTGTGAATATAAAAATTATGATGAAATCAGGACAAGTTTTAGAAAAATATTTGGAAAATCCTAAAGGTCATGCCACACGACCTTTAACTGATTCTGAAATTGAGCAAAAGTTTAAAACACTTTCGAAAAATAGATTATCTTCGGGGCAACAAGCAAAAATTTTAGATCAGGTATGGAATTTAGAGAAGGTGAAGGATATCGGAGCTTTTATTCGATTATTTAGGACAAAATGACAAAATATTTAAAACCTCTTCTTAAAAATAAAAAAACGGTTCTAGTTCCTGGTGTCTTCAACGCCATCACCGCTAAACTTGCAGAAAAATTAGGTTTCAAAGCTCTCTATCTGTCTGGTGCCGGGGTATCAAATGCTCTTTTGGGGAAACCGGATATAGGACTTATCACGCGAGATGAACTCTTAAAACAAGTCCGTTATATCAAAGATGTTGTGAGTGTCCCTTTAATTGTGGATGTGGACACGGGATTTGGAGAACCCAAAGATGTGGCTGAAACGGTAAGGCAAATGGAAAAGGCAGGAGCTTCTGCCATTCAAATCGAAGATCAAATCCCATCTAAAAAATGTGGTCATCTGGAAGGAAAATCTCTTGTTTCGATAGATGTCATGATGAAAAAAATTCAAGCAGCGATTAAAGCTCGTAAAAGTCCTGAGTTCTTAATTATTGCTCGTACAGATGCCAGAAGTGTTGAAGGAGTTGAAAATGCACTTATTCGCGCACAAAATTATATTTGTGCAGGGGCTGATATTATTTTTCCAGAGGCTCTTGAATCTGCCAAAGAATTTAGAATGTTTTCTAAGACCATCCAGAAACCTCTTTTGGCCAATATGACAGAATTTGGAAAAACCCCATATATTTCTGTTCCTGAATTTCAGAAATTAGGATATTATCTGGTGATTTTTCCGATGACTGCTTTTCGAGTCATGATGAAAGCTGCAGAGCAGGTTTTTAAAGATTTAAAGAAAACAGGCTCTCAAAAAAAATGGCTTTCAAAAATGCAGACAAGAAAAGAACTTTATGATTTAATCGACTACAAAAATTTCTGAAAAAGTTTTGACTCAATTTAGAGGATGTTATGCCAGAAGTCATTTTAAAATCTCAAAGACCTTATAGTCCCGGTTTAGAAGGAATTGTTGCAGGGCTTTCTCAAATTTCAGAGATTGATCCTAAAACAGAGCATTTGACATACCGCGGATATGATATTCATGATTTGACAGAATATTCCACTTATGAAGAAGTTGCTTTCCTTCTTTTTTGGGGACGTCTCCCAAAGAAAAAAGAATTAGAAGAATTCTCAAAAACACTTGTAGAAAATAGAGATATTCCTAAAGCCATTCTTGAAGCTTTCAAGCAATTTCCTTCGTCAGCCCATCCTATGGACATGCTTCGTACCTCCGCTTCTCTTTTAAGCATGTTTGATCCTGAACAGGGAGATCATTCTCATGATGCAAATATTCGAAAGGCAGTGCGTTTGGTAGCAAAATTCCCCTCACTTATTTCTGCAGCTTTCCGTATTGCGCAAGGTAAAAAATGGCAACTTGCAGATACAAAATCATCTCATGCTAAGGCTTTTTTAAGCATGATTACGGGAAAAGAACCTGATGATTATGCGGTTCATGTTTTTGATCAGACTTTGATTATTTATGCCGAACACGGGTTTAATGCTTCTACTTTTTCAGCGCGTGTGACGGCTTCAACACTCTCAGATTTATATGCCGGGGTTACTTCTGCAGTTGGAACTTTAAAAGGTTCTTTGCATGGAGGGGCCAATGAACAGGCTATGAAAATGCTTTTGGAAGTTGGGGATGGAGAACATGCCAAAATTTGGATTAAAGAAGCTTTATCGGGTAAAAAACGGGTGATGGGTTTTGGACATCGTGAGTATAAAAATGGAGATCCCAGAGCAAGAATTCTCAAGCCTCTCATGAAAAAATTGGGTGAAAGAGTGGGACAAACTCAATGGTATCAAATTTGTGATGTCATTGAAGAAGTCATGGTCAGAGAAAAGAAGCTTTATCCAAATGTAGATTTTCCAGCCGGGGCGCTTCTTTATATGCTGGGTCTTCCCACCGAGATTTATACTCCTGTGTTTGCTTTGTCTCGCGTTGCTGGATGGTCTGCTCACGTGATTGAACAGCTGGATAATAATCGATTGATTCGTCCCGAATGTGAATATACAGGTGCGAGGGACTTGAAATATGTCCCTATTGAGAAAAGGTAAATCTCTCAAAAAGGTCGATCAGCTTTATTATTCTCTTCAGAGTTTTCTTTCTAAATTTCAACAACTCATTCATTTTTCAGTCAAGATTCTTATGAAAAACTTCTATCCTGAACAAATTCAATTATTTCCTCAAGTGATCAAATGGTTCCTGATATCCTCAGTAATCGGTATTTTTGCAGGAAGCGCTTCCGCTCTTTTTCTTGTTTCTTTGGATTGGGTGACGAATTGGCGTGAAGGACATCTTTGGATTATTTTCTGTTTGCCTGTGGCAGGTCTTCTGATAGGGCTTATTTATCATCATCTGGGTAAAAAAGTTGAATCAGGCAATAATCTTATTTTAGATGAAATTCATGATCCTAAGCAAGTTGTTCCATTTCGAATGGCTCCCCTGATTCTTTTATCTACACTGGTGACACATCTTTTTGGAGGTTCCGCTGGAAGAGAAGGAACAGCGGTACAAATGGGAAGTTCATTGGCAGATCAACTTTCTGGTCCTTTGAGATTCAAGGCTGAAGATAGGCGAATTTTGCTCATGGCAGGAATGAGTGCAGGTTTTGCTTCTGTCTTTGGAACCCCTTTGGCTGGGGCTATATTTGGGCTAGAAGTACTGGCCATTGGTAGACTCCGATACGACGCAATTTTCCCATGCTTTATTGCAGCAGTTGTGGCAGATCAAGTGACTTTGGCTTGGGGAATCCATCACACTTCTTATATGATTTCCAGTGTTCCAACCCTTTCAATGAGTGGTTTAATCCAGGTTTCAGTGGCGGGTATTATTTTTGGTTTAATCAGTCGATTTTTTTCTGTAATGACACATGGCTTAACTTCTTTTTCTAAAAAATATGTGGCATACAATCCTCTTCGTCTTTTTATTGGTGGAATTGTTATCTTATTTCTTATTAAACTTTGTGGAACTACGAAATATATTGGACTTGGAATTCCAACCATGGCTGAATCCTTTTCTATCAAACTTCCTCCTTGGGATTTTTTAGGTAAGTTTGTATTT
>JAYRIK010000208.1:0-8303 GCA_041906865.1 Candidatus Auribacterota bacterium | reverse complement strand
TTTAATCTGAGGAGTCCATGTCACATAAGAAATATTTTTCTTTTCTAAGATTTTCTGAATTCCTTCAGTGTGAAAACCTCCGGTGATCAAAATGGCTGCATCTTGAGGTTGAGAGAGTTTTTCCAGAGTTTTATGAATCAAAACTTCATCTCTCTTTTGAGCCAATGAATAAAAGTTTTGAGCTGTTTTCACCAAATCAAAAAGTTTCTCAGAGGCTTTGAGAGAAGATGGAGAAGTAGAAATTTTTTTCTGCAAGACTTCCCCCCTGTCGGGGACTGCTAAAGCTTGTACACGCGTATATATAGAAGTGAGTTCTTGTTCTAATTTTAGAGATTGAATCTGTTCTAAATCTGAACGAGAAAGTTCCAATTGAAAAAACTTATTCAATAAAGTCCATTTTTTGTCCAGATCAACCAGTTCCGTTGTTTTCTCTCGAGTTGCATATTCATGGATTAAAGTGTCGAAAAGATTTTGAACTTCTTTCCATGCTTCATTTAAATTTAACTTCTCTTGCCGCTGAGAGACCGCTAACCAACTCTGAAGGGACGGGAAATCTTTTTCAAAGTTTTTAGACCCCTTAAACATTTCCTTAGCAGATCCTAACTTCTCGACTCCGCCTGCGGCTTCGCTCGAAGAATAAATGTTACCGTTCGAGCTTGTCGAGAACTTCTGATAAATTTCTTTTAAATTACTAAGATAATGTGCACTGGAAATTTTCTCTAACCGATACTCTAATGTTTGCTTAATCAGTTCTTTGACCTGTTCTCCTGAAAGAACTTTTTGTAATCCTGATATTAACTCTGTAAGCTCCTTTTGAACTCCTACTTGGTTTATTTGCTTATTGGCTTCAATGATTTCAGATAGTTCAGCAACATTTTTCCATTGATCGAGGGTTCGACTATTTTTTTTGAGAAAACTTCGAATTTGAGTCACAATTTTTTCTAAGTCAGCATTTTCTTTTTCCCATTCAAGTCTTAAGTGATTTAAATCTTGAAGTTCTTTTGAGAAGTGAGAAGTCTTTAAAGAATCGATGTCTTTTGTGAGGGATTGAATCTCTGATTCAAGAGCTTGATATTGGAGACGCGTTTGACGAAAGGCTTTAAGATTTTCCACATAAAGCTTGGCATCTTCTGCACCGTAAAGCTCAATGTTTCCTCCTAAACCTAATTCGATCGCTGCAAGTTCTGCTCCTGTCAAATAACCTTCTTTGACAAATTCTCGACCTACTTTTCGTCTGACATTTTCATTTGGGAAAGCTTGATAAAGAAGTGTTCTGATAGGTCCTTCTGCACCTTCAATAAAAACTTTGGAAACTTTAGATTGTTCATAAATCTGTTGAAGAGAACGAGCGATTTTAAGCTGGGCTTCTTCTTGAGCGTGTAAATCTCGAATGAGAACAACTTCAAGACCCGACGAAGACTTAAAGATCTTGTCTTTTCGCATCTCTTTGAGGGTTAAATCTTGAATAGAAATAGGAGTTATATCGACACGAGGAAACGCTGACAGGGTTTGAGCCTCTGCTTTTCTCTCCCAAGACAAACCAGGCGCATCAATGATTAAGGAGAAAGAAAGACTCGAAACAATGACTGATCGTAACCACTTCCAATTCAATATCTTAAATTGACTGACTGTCTGCATATTTAGAGAATATTATGGGAAGCTCCCCTTTTGTCTAATTATAGCATATCTTCTGCTGATATGCAAATTTCCAGGAACTTATATTTTAAGCTTGTTATATGATGATAAGTACATTTTAGAACGATTGTTATGGCTATAACAATCGTTTAAAAAAATAGCCCCTCAAACTTCCCTTAAATAAAGGGGAGAATTAAGAAAACTTATTCACTTATCCCCCTTAATTTAGAGGGGCATAAGAGGTTATTCCCTATGCTTTCATTTCTCTAAAAGATTCTATCACCTTTTTCAAAATAAACTCAAGTGAAGTCTTTTGTTTAAATCCTATTAAGTTCTGAATTTTTGTAATATCAGGTACTCTGCGCTGCATATCTTCAAAACCTTCCGTATAAGCTTGATCATAAGGAATATACTGAACTTTTGACCGACTCCCTGTCATGTGAATAATCTTTTCAGCCAAAGAAATAATCGAAATTTCTTCCTGAGAACCAATGTTAAAAACCTCTCCCCAAGCTTTAGGCTGTGCGGAAAGATCCATAACAGCTTTTACAACATCTTCCACAAATCCAAAACAACGTGATTGCTTCCCATCTCCATAAACAGTAATGGGTTCATTTTTAAGAGCCTGCTGAACAAATCTAGGGATCACCATTCCATAACGGCCCGTTTGTCGGGGTCCCACGGTATTGAAAAATCTTACAATCATAACTGAAAGATTTTTCTCTTTGCTATAAGCCAAGGCAAGAAATTCATCAATTGCTTTGGAACACGCATAGCTCCATCGACTGAGAACGGTTGGACCAAACACCATATCTCCATCTTCTTTAAATGGAATACTACTACTTTTTCAATACACTTCTGAAGTCGAGGCAATAACAACTTTTTTCCCAGATTTAGCGGCCACTGAGGCCAAAACATTTTCAGTTCCTTGAATATTATTTTCGATGGTATAAAGAGGCCTATCCACAATTAATTTTACACCTACAGCCGCAGCCAAATGATAAATGAGATCACAACGGTCTACCATTTCATCCAGAAGTTGATGATTCATGATGGTGTTAATCGTGCAGTGAAAATTTGGGTGATTCTTTATATGCTCAATATTAGTCATACTGCCCGTTGAAAGATCATCTAAAACAAAAACAGTATGCCCTTCTTTCAACAAAGCTTCCGACAAATAAGAACCAATAAAACCCGCACCCCCCGTAATCAGAATATTCATTTAATTTATTTCCTCGTTTAAAAACTCTGGATTTCAACATCCACAAGAATAACTATGCATTATAAGACTCTGTCCTCACGGATCAAATCCCGGAAAACACAATGTTTTTATTTAATTTTTTGAAAAATTCTAAAATGAGCCAATTTAAATTTTTGAAGTAAGAACTGCATGAGAGTTAAAATCGTGCGAAAACCATACACAATACTTCTTTTGAAATTAATCGATGAAGCTTCCTTCATGTATCTCACAGGAACTGGAATATCTCCCATTTTAAAACCAAAATAAGCACATTGTGCAATAAACTGAGCGTCAAAAGCATAGTCATCTGCATTATTCTTAAAAGGAATCGTTTCAAGAACTTTACGTGAATAAGCTCTTAATCCACTATGGCCATCCCCCATATTCTGTCCTAAAACAATATTCGCAAAAATGGTCAAAAATCTATTCGCAACATATTTATAAACAGGCATTCCCCCTTCAAGAGTTTCTTTTCGTGTGCGAACCCGATTCCCAAAAATCACATCACAAACACCTGTTGCAAGAAACCCCGTTATAAAAGGAACTAATCGACTGTCATACTGATAATCAGGGTGTATCATCACTACAATATCCGCACCTCGCTCGAGCGCTTCCTGATAACAGGTTTTTTGATTGCCACCATACCCTTTATTTTTTGAATGAACGATAACGGTTATTCCAAGCCTTTTTGCAATCTCAACTGTTTTGTCGTGACTCGCATCATCCACTAAAATAATTTCAGAATAAGAATCTTTCGGAATATCCCGATAAGTTTTCTCTAACGTATGTTCTGCATCATATGCAGGCATGACTATTACAACCTTTGACATATGCTTTCCTTTATCGGCATCAGCAACTAAAATCTCAAGGCTGCTCAAAAAGAGTCATTTTCAAGGCACGTGCAAGTGACCACGGAGACGTACGTTTGATGGTACGTCGCACAAGGGAACGCCGCACGGAACGTAGAAAATGGCCTTTTTCAGCAGCCTAGGTAATAAAGCCTCCTCCTAACACTTGATCTTCATCATAGAAAACAGCAGCTTGACCTGGTGTCACAGCTTTTTCTGGTTCTTTGAAAACAACTTCCGCTGTTTTGTTTTCAAGAAATTTAACTGTACAAGAAGCTCCTTCATGCGCACTTCTAATTTTGACAGAGCAATCTATCGTGTTTTCTGGAGTCTTTTTCGAAATCCAATGTATATCTTGAACAAGAAATTTTTCAGAATAAAGATCTTCTTCTTCACCCACAATAACTGTATTGGTTTGGGGCTCTAAACGAATAACATAAGTTGGTTTTCCCAAAGCAACACCTAAACCTTTTCTCTGTCCAATTGTAAAATTTTGTATGCCAGAATGTTTTGCTAAAACTTCACCTGTTTTACTTTTGATCACACCTGGCTGAAATTGTCCAGGAACTGCCTTCTGCAAAAAATTGACATATTTCCCATCTGGCACAAAGCAAATTTCCTGGCTGTCACTTTTATCAAAAACGCGAAGCCCTGCTTGCTGTGCCAATTGTCTGATTTGCTCTTTTCTAAAACCACCTAAAGGGAAAAGAATATTTGAAAGTTTTTCCTGAGTCATCGTATAAAGGAAATAGGACTGATCTTTTCTCTCATCAACCGCTTTTTTAAGACAAAATTCATCTCCCATTTTTTCAACTTTCGCATAATGGCCTGTCGCTAATTTTGAAGCTCCTAAGCTTTTTGCAAAATCTAAAAGACTTCCAAATTTTAATTTCCGGTTGCACACAACGCAAGGATTCGGTGTACGACCCGAGGCATATTCCTGGCAGAAATAATCAATAACATTGGTTTGAAATTCTTGCTTATGATCCATCACATAAAAAGGAATGCCCAATTGATGAGCAATCGATCGTGCATCCTCTACGGCCCGAGGACCACAGCAGGAATGTTCTCCTGTATCAGAACAGTCTCCAAGCCAAACCTTGAGCGTGAGACCAATGACATCGTATCCTTGCTCTTTTAAAAGCAAGGCTGCGACACTGGAATCCACTCCTCCGCTCATACCTACGACAACACGTTCTTTGGTCATTTAGCTTTTAACTCTTTCTCAATCTTTTTACAATTCTTTCAATAGTTTCTATGGTTATATCTATTTCTTCTTTTGTATTCTCAATCCCCAACGAAAAGCGTATACCTCCTTGAGCAAGGGCTGGTGATAAACCCAAAGCGAGCAAAATACGCGACGGTTCTATACTCCCAGACAGACAGGCTGAGCCTGAAGAGACTGAAATCCCTTCCAAATCTAGATTAAAAAGGAGCGCAAGTCCATCCACATTTTCAAAAGAGCAATGAAGCGTATTGGGCAAACTTAAATTCAAATCACCATTAATAAAACAACCTGGTATCGTTTTCATCAGACCATCATAAAGTTTTTGTTTCAATTGGAAGATCCGTTTCCAAGAATCCAATCCTCTTTCTATAGTTAAAGAGGCTGCTTTAGCAAAGCCAACAATCCCAGGCACATTTTCCGTACCAGCCCTTAAGTCTCGTTCGTGATGTCCCCCATGAATCAAAGCATGGATTTTTAAATCATCTTTGAGGAAAAGAGCCCCAACGCCTTTGGGACCCCCTATTTTATGAGAAGAAAAAGAGTAAAGATCAACACCCCATTTTTCAACTGAAACAGGAATTTTCCCAACGGCTTGAACACCATCGATATGAACTAAAATATTCTTTTCATGAGCTATACGAATCACATCTTCAATAGGCTGAAGTGTTCCAATTTCATTTTGTGCATGAATCATAGAAATTAAAATTGTTTCTGGTCGAATAGCTTTTTTCAAATCCTCTAAAGAAATACAACCTTGTCCATTGACGGGAAGAACACTTAAGGAAAAACCAAATGTGTCAGCCAAATATTCACAAGTCCGAATAGAAGCAGAATGTTCCACAGAAGTCGTAATAATATGTTTACCCTTATTCTGAAAAGCTAGACCGACCCCTTTCATTGCAAGATTAATTGCCTCCGATCCACCACTTGTAAAAATGATTTGATCCCGTCTAGCGCCAATTAATTTTGCTATAGAAGTCCTTGATTCCTCAATACCATGTCGAGCTTGTCTTCCTTCATGATGAACACTCGACGGATTTCCATAAAAAGAATTGAGATAAGGCAACATCGCTTCAGCCACACCTGGTAAAAGAGGAGAAGTGCTATTGTGATCAAGATAGACGCGTTTTTTATTCATCGTGCTACCCACAAAACAAGTCGCAGCAACAAATTCGAATACACACTTGAAATAAAATCATCCACCATAATCCCCCATCCCCCAGATAAAGCTTGAGACTGTCGAGCCGGAAAAGGTTTCCAGATGTCCAAAATTCGATTTAATATAAATCCTACAACTAACGCCATCCATGAAAAAGGAATCATAAATAGAGTAATAAGAAAACCCATTACTTCATCAATCACAACTTCAGAAGGATCTTTTTTATTTAGAATTTTTTCGGCTTCAAAAGAAACAAAAACACCTAAAATAAAAATAAGAAAAATAACAAACAACTCTATTTTTATATTCAGATGAAAATATTTTTCTACCCCATAAATAAACACCCCTCCCAATGTTCCAACAGTTCCTGGAGCAATAGGCGAATATCCAAAATAAAAAAAAGAAGAGATCATCAAAATTATTTTTTTCATCTTACGGTCTCATGCTTCACGTATTAATTTTCGAAAGCCGGGGGAAAGAATCCCTTGAAAGATAAAAATTCCTGACAGGCAGGCAAAGCTCCAAGAGAGAATCGATAGAGCATATTGATGAATATGCACAGGGATCATTGTTTGCAGATAGAAAAGAAGAAGAACTAAAAAAGTTAATACCATAGAAATAAAATTTTTGACCGACGAAAGCCATAAATCAACCGACTTATTTAAAGAAATCTCTAAAAGATCTACCCCTGAATGCATAAAAGCACAACCAATAATCCACGCTACTATTCCTGTTCTCATCGCATGAAAATCTGCTAACACAATTAAGACAGAGGCAAATAAAATCTTGTCTGCAAGCAAACATAATATTTTTTCTCGAAAAGAAGGATAAAACCTTAAAAGGGAAAGAATGATTTGAATAGCAAAAAGGACTAGAACCAATTCTTTAAAAAAAAGAGGTCTTTGATAAAGAAGTCCCAATGAAATGAATGTTAAAATGAGTCTTGATATAAAGAGTTTCATATTCAAATCAGTTCCAAGTTTAAAGTTCTTGGTTTATAGTTTTCAACTCTGAACTCGAAACTTCAAACTATTGTATTTCCCCTACCAAATCATATTCTAACGCTTCAACAATTTTGGTCTCTAGCATTTGCCCCTTGGAAAGATGATTTTTGGGATCATGAATAAAAACGGCGCCGTCTATTTCAGGAGCATCAAAATAACTCCTAGCTTCCATAAAAGCAGGATCTTTAGGGGATCTTTGATCACATAAAACCTGAAGTTTCTTTCCTACCCAACTCTTTGTAAAACGCTTAGATATTTTTTGCTGAAACTGCATGGCACGATTACGTCTTTCTTCTTTTATCTCTTCATTCACCTGATTTTCCAAATTGTAGGCATAAGTTCCAGGTTCTTGAGAAAAGTTAAAAACCCCTAAGCGTTCAAATTGAACCTCTTCCATAAAAGAGAGCAAATTTTTAAAATGGCTTTCTTCTTCACCCGGAAAGCCAACAATGAAAGTGGTTCGAAAAGTCATGCCTTTAATGCGATCACGCATTTTCTCAATAAGTTTTATGTAATCATTTCTTGTCCCAAGTCTAGCCATAGCCTTCAGCATTTGATCATCTCCATGCTGGAGAGGCATGTCTAAATATTTGCAAATTTTAGGTTCTGTAGCCATGGCTTCGATTAATTCTTCTGTCACATAAGCAGGATAGGCGTAGAGAAGGCGTATCCACTCAATTCCATCTATTTTTGCTAATTTTTTTAAGAGTTTGGGCAATTCCTGTTTTTGATAAATATCTCTTCCATAATCTGTCAAATCTTGTGCGACCAAAACGATTTCTTTTGTCCCCTGTTCAGCCAAAGCACGTACAGAGGATTCAAGATCTTCCATAGAGCGACTGTTCATTTTTCCCTTGATTCGAGGAATCACACAAAATCGACAGGGGTGATCACATCCTTCTGAAATTTTGACATAGGAGAAATGTGAAGCTGTTAGCCTGACAATGGGACTTCGATGAGATAAAAGATTTTTTTGACGAGAGAGTGCTTTAAATTTTTCACCTTTTAAAATCTTCTGAACAGCAACTGCTACATCTTCAAAATGAGAAGTTCCTAAAATAGCATCTACACCTGGATGTTCTTTTAAAATTCGTTCAGGATATCTTTCAACAAGACAACCTGCGACAACAATTCCACGACACTTGCCATTTTTTTTGAGGAGCTCCATCTCCGAGATAGTATCCATGGA
>JAYRIK010000207.1:0-13434 GCA_041906865.1 Candidatus Auribacterota bacterium | reverse complement strand
CGTCTTACTGAGTGTCCTTTTAAGTTCTATTTTACTTTTAGGATGTGCCCTTTTCGGACTCTTTACTGCCCAAAATATAGTGTTTGCTGTCGTTATTTTGTCCTTTTTAATGTTTCTTCCTCGTCGATTCAGATTTCAAATTAATTTGATGAAAAGGCCTTTAGTCTGGAAGGATTTTTGTGTCTTAATTATTTTTTTACTGGGGTTATTTTTTATGATATGGCCTTCTGAGAGAATTGGACTATCCGTCACACAAGCAGCCCAACTCGTTAGGGAAGGGGCTCTATATATGAAAGGATTCCCTCTAGAATCTTTGATTCAGGAAGAGGGGCTTACTTGTGTTTGGTTAGCTTGGGCCCATTGTTTTTTTGGATTAAAGTTAAGTTTACTCATGTCTCCTGTTTTTGGTGTTCTATCGATCGTTGTACTATTCCTACTTGCGGATAGAATGTTTGGACGTTGGGGTGCTATTGGAACAATTGTTTTCCTTTTGACTTATTTCGTGAATCTTTGGTTTTGTCGTTTACCTGAATGATTTTCTCTTGCACAAGTTTTGGCGATAGGATCTTGCTATTTCATTTCACTTGCGTCTCAAGAAAAGGACAAACGTTTCTGGATTTTATCTTTTATTTCTTTTACTTTGGCTGCGATAACTCAAGCTAGATTGACGCCTCTTCTGTTTTTTGTAGTCGCTGGTTTTGGTTTAGAGAGGATAGTTCCGAAATTTGGATTAAAACTCTTTCAAAAACTGATTTTCAGTTTTGTTTTAATTGGCATTTTATGGATTGCTCATCATGCAAACACTTTTTCTCAACTTATGAATCTTTTTCACCCATCTTTGCTTCTTTTAGTTCTTGGAGGAGTCTTAATGTTTCTTTTGAAAGAAATGAAACAAGAATTTGGGGGATTAATGATTGTTCTTGTTTCTTGTCCGATTTTTATAATGTCTCAGCCTCTTGTAGCGTCTAATTCACTTGTCGCAATGGGACCATGGATTCCTTGTCTCATTCCTGTTTTTTCACTATGGATAGGAGGTTTTTTAGGCATGGTATCTCGTTTTGGAAAGCTGGCTGGAGCAGTGGGCATTGGGGGAATGATAACCCTCGCAGGAATAAATCTCTATTCTTATAAGTCGGTTCTTTGGTCAAGAGATGGAGCAGGAATACTGAACTTTTATGATGGGCTAAGCAAAGGATTTTTACAAAATGATTTGATTTTTTCGGATGATCAGCAGATAGTGGCCGTTTTGAAACATGTTTATGGAATCAAAATTAATTGGACAGGGACAAAAGACTTGGATGTTGATTTTCAGAGAGAAATTCAAGGTAGGTTAAAAGATGGGGAACAGACCTATTTACTTTCATTTCAGAAGGCCCCTTTATTAAGAGGTTTTAATCTGAAATTAGACAGTGTCGAGAATTTTCGTGCTTTGGCCATTGATGAGAATAGTTTCCCTCCTGAAAAGAAAAAGATTCTTGAGTCAAATGTTAGAATTTATAGAGTAATGTCTGTTTCCCAGGAGAGGATGACTTGAAGTGATAGTCAATGCTTGATATGATGTGCGTTTATTAAGCAAAGAATTATATTGAGGAGGAACCCGTGAAACTTTCCATTTTGATTCCTGTTTTTAATGAAGAACCTACGTTAAAAGAAATTATAAAAAGAGTTTCAAATGTTGCTTTAGATAAAGAAATTATTATTGTAAATGATGCTTCAACAGATGCAACTCCTAAAATCTTAGAAGAACTTCAAAAAGAATATCCTCATTTGACCATTCTTCATCATCAAAAAAACCAAGGGAAAGGTTCTGCTGTTCGAACTGCTTTAACCAAGGCGACAGGAGATTATGTCATTATTCAAGATGCAGATTTAGAATATGATCCTGAGGATTATCATAAAATTTTAGAGCCTGTCCAAAAGTTTGGAGCCCAAGCTGTTTATGGGACGCGCTTCAAAGGAGTTCATAAAAATATGCTCTTTTGGCATTTATTGGGAAATAAGTTTTTAAGTCTTGCAACAGATCTTCTTTACAATACAACGATCTCGGATATGGAGACTTGTTATAAGTTGGTAAAGACAGAGATTTTAAAAGAAATTCCTTTGAAATCTAGACGTTTTGAGTTTGAGCCTGAAGTAACTGCGAAGCTTTTGAAAAGAAAGATTAGGATTTTTGAGGTTCCTATTTCTTATGCAGGGCGCGAATATGATGAAGGCAAAAAAATTACCTGGCGAGATGGATTTTCAGCTCTTTGGACACTTTTAAAATATCGTTTTGTAGAATAATGGGTGATCAAAACCCCCAACCCTTTCACTTTGTTTAGAGCTCTTTTCTGAGTTGCACTATCCATTCGGATATCTCATTTAATGAGTAAGGGAACCCCTTATAAATCTTGATCTAGAGCCCCCTCTTAACTTCATTTCGCATTTTGCTACACTCCTGTTTGCTTTAAACATGTAAAGCAAACAGGAGTGTCTGTTTTGATTAAAATGAATTTTTTGAATCGATTTGTCATCCTGGGGATTTTAGTGGGAGCCCTTGTTTTAAGGGGTACATTTTTTTGGATCAGCGTTTCTAGTCTCCCCGCTTCTGTTGATGAAGCATCTGCAGTTTTACAAGCCAAGAGAATTTTAAATCACGTAGAACTTCCTATTTTATTTCCAGGCCAGCCTTATTTGTTCCCTTTTGAGTCTTACTTGCTGGCCCCTTTGGTTAATAAGATGCCTAGGAATGCTTTGGGTGCAAGGTATATTGGATTTTTATTGGGTTTGATGACACTCTTTACTTTGTTGATCCTTTTTTATCGTCTTGGATCCACTAAAAAAGTGTGGCCTGGAGTTTTGCTTTGCTTATTTCCATCGAGTTATTGGCTTATTTTACAAGCAGCCTATGCGTTACCTGGGTACGGTTCTTTATGTCTATTTTCATGCGCTAGTCTTCTTTTAGGGTGGATGAGCGTTACAAAGAGAAGCCTTTTTTTGACTGCTCTGGCGGGTTTGGTGGGAGGACTTGCTTTTAGCAGTCATATGCTTTCTTTATGTGTTGTGATGCCTGTGGGAATATGGATTTGTTTAGGATGGGATGGACGGAGTGCTTTGAAGAGAACAGCAATTTATGCACTGGGAAGTCTCATAGGATTAATCCCATATGGGTTAGCCTTGATGATAGATCCAGGTGCTTATCAGAGCATTGTGGGCACGAGAAGTTGGCATGAGGGTTTTTCCCTGTGGTTTCCGATGATGGAAAGTACGCTCCCGGGTGTGATGGGATGGACTCTTCCCATCTTCCCAGATATCGGAAGATCGTTAAATTCTTTTCCAAACATACTCATTAAAATATTAATAGTAGTTTATCTATTGATTTTAGTCTGGGTAAGTATTCTCAGGATGATTCTTTTTTTCAAAAGGTTTGTCAGATTCCAGTGGCCTGTTCTTGAAATCAATGATGTTTTTGTTGCGGCTTCCTGGCTGTGTCAGATTTTATTTATTTTGGACAAGAGATCGCATCACTCATGCTGCAGGTATCTTCTCCCCTTGGTCATTTGTTTTCCATTTATGCTGAACTACTTATACGTAACGTATTCAAGAACTTTGAAATATGTTATAGGTGCTTTTGCCTGTTTTTTTTTGATTCTTAATTTTTCAGCTTCTGCCCAAATCATGTCTCATTGGAGTCAACCTGATTTCGCAAAGACAGATGTTGCTTTATTGGATCTTAAGCCAATTGTTCATTTCCTTGATACGCATCATATTCGATATTGCTATGCAGGCTTTTGGCTTGCTGACAGAATCGTTTATGAAACCGATGAGCGCATTATTTGTAGCGAACCTTTTAATCGAAGATTTTTAGGGTGGCCGCTGCCTTATAAAGACTCTGTAGATCAAGCGAAGAATGTAGCCTATATCTTGGCATTTTCTGGGAGCATGCGTTTTGAAACAATTCAAGATTTTGAGCAAGATCTCTCAAAGATGGGGGTTTCGTGTGAAAAGGAGATTTGTGGGGATTTTGAAATTTACTTCAACTTTAAACACGAAATATCATCTCATGATCAATTAATTCCAAAAGAAGATATGACTTTATCATTTAGTTTAAACACAACTTCTTTGAAGAAGTTGAATGATGGAGATCATACCTCTTTCTGGAAAAGTGACGTCCATCAACAAAAGGGAATTTGGATACAAACTAAACTTCAAAAGAAGCGAGCTCTAAGTCGGATTTCTCTTTTTTATAATCGTCGTAGATTTTTTTGGCCGAAGTCTATCAATATTTTTGCTCATACCCAAAAAGGATGGGAAGAAATACGCTCTCATATTTCTTCTAATCTTGATCCGTTTGATTTTAAAAATGGCCATCCTGTATATGGAGATCATATTCAAACGATTCGATTTTCTTCTGTCGATGCAGATGGATTAAGAATTGAAATAGATAGTCCAGTTCGAGGACCTTGGAGCATGAGTGAGATTGAAGTGTATAGTGACAATTCATAAACAGATTTTGAGGTTATTTTGATAGATAATTGCTCAGTACAAAAATAAATACAATTCGAAAAGGCTTGAACAAGTTGTAAGGGAAGGCTACACTGCAGGACCGTTGTTTCTCAATAGTACTGGCCTACATTAGAGTGAATGGCCTAGTAAACCGCGGACTTGTTAGTAAATGAATCCCGCTACGAGGTATCCACGAAGTGATTCTGTAGATATCTCTTCGGGAACGGGTGCTTCAATGTTAGAAAATACAGGAATTCACGGAGTAAGTCCGTGGAGCTTCAGCCTTTCCTATGAAAAAATTGATTGTGATATCTGGCCTTTTTCTTTATTTTTTCCTTCTCGGGATTATTTTTACTTATCCGCTGATTCAATATTTTGATCGAGGGCTTCCCTACACACATATTGCAATAGAAAATGAACCTGTTGTTACTTTAGAACAGGGAGATTATATTCAACTTTTTTACTATATGTGGCTTTTTAAGGATGCTATTCAAGGGCATACCCCCTTCTTTAAAGACCCTTATCAGTTAAATGTGCCCAAATATGGACTTCAGGATCATTTTAATAATCAATACATTCCCTTGTCATTTTTCTTTTCAGCTTTTGCACTTCTTTTGGGGGATCAGGCTGGATATAACTTATTGGTTCTATTGACATTTCCTCTGGCAGGATTAGGGATGTATCGATTGGCACGTCTATGGACTCGATCCGGGTGGGCAGCCCTGATTGCAGGGACTATTTATGCGCTTTATCCCTATCGGATTGTCCATCTTCTAGGAGGCCAACCTGGCGGATTTACACATTTTTTTATTCCCTGGATTATTTATTTTTATGCTCGAGCATTGCAAAAAGAAAATTGGTTTTTGGGGTTTGTATCGGGACTCATCTTTTTAGGTCTGGGCATGGATGAATTTCACGTCGCTTTTTATTTGCCTGTATTTTTAGGGGTATTTTTGGTCCTTCCACTTTTTAAAGTAGATCGAGTTTCTCTAGCCACTGTTGATTGGAAAGTTTCTGGCGAGGATAAGAATATTTTTAGGCGATTAAGATCCTTTAAATGGGTATGGGGGGTAGTTTTTTTAAATATAATTTTCGGATTGTTTTTAAGTTTATGGATGTTTCGTAGAATTTCTACGGGTTGGGTTTGGGGTTTCCTCCCGATGGGAATTTTTTTGATGATGACTTTTTGGCTTCTTTACAGTTGGTTTTTCTCTAAATTGAGCGCAGAGACTTTTGAAAAATCTTTAAAAAGTGATGTGCTTAGTTTTCTCCCATTCATTCTTTTTTTGATTTATCCGGTTCAGTTTTTTTATGAAGTGGAAGGATTGGGGTCTCATTTGATTTTGATTGTTTTTGGGATGGGATTAGCAATAAAGATTTATTTTTGGGTGAAAAACCGAGAAAAAATTTCTCTCAAATTAGGAATCGTTCTTGAATTTAAAAAGACATTGATCAAAGTATTTATTGCTTTCATGATCCCAGCCTCTATGTTGGTAGGATGGCTTATGTTTGAAAAAATAACAAAATTAGATTCTTCTGTTGTTTCTGGAGGGAGGTCCTTCGGTGTTATTAAACTTTATTCCCCCTTCTTTAAGGATATTTTTGAACGTTTTCAAGATAATGGAGAATTTTTTGTTTATCCAGGAATTTTTTCTGTTTTACTTGCGTTAACAGGATTTCTCATGTACGGGCCCTCGCGAAAGAAATTTTTACTAAAAGAAAGAGTTATTTTTGGAGTTTTGGCAGGATTATTTTTCTTAACCTATTATCTTGCCTTTGGACCACGTCTTGATGATGTATTCCCTTTGTACAATTTCTTTTATCAGAATGTTCCTCATTTTAATTTCATTCGTGTCCCTACTCGAATTCTCTATTTATCTTTTTTGTTTTTATCTCTTTTAGCTGCTTTTGGAATGAAAGTATGTTTTACCTTGCTCAAAAAGAAGTCTGCATGGATTGGAACTTTTCTCGTCATCGGTATTTGCATCGATTATCTTCCAGCAAAACCTCCTGGCATTAGCTTGATGCCTAATCGCCATCCTATTTATGAGTATATTCAAAAAAATCGGGGAGATAAGAGAGTTCTAGATATTCCAATTTGGCCTGGAGAAAGTTCTTGGTCGTCTATTTATCAATACTATGCGACACGATACCGTCTTCCCATCATCAATGGATATCGTCCTGCCATTTCATGGGATTATGTAAGGAATGTATTTTATCCATTGTCTGCAATGAATGAGGGAGAGGTGAATGCAAAAATATGGAAGCTCTTAAAAGATTTTGGAGTGAAATTTGTTGTTTTTCATGGGGAGGCTTTCCCTGGGAAAGTGAGTCCTTTCCCAGCACATTTTACGGTTTCAAGACTTAAAGATAATGGATTTCTTAAATTTATAAAACAGGAAGGGAAAATTTTTCTTTTTGAAGTATTAGAGAACCCTGATTTTACCAGAGCATCTTCGAAAATCATAAATCCTGTTTTCAGTTTGACTGAAGGAGAGAGCTTTAAAAGGAAAAGGGGACAAGAGGAAATATGGGAAACTGCTTCGAATGGTAAAATAGTAACTGTTGATACAGAATCAGGAGTTGGCGAATGGCTACTACCTCAAAAGCCTCGAGGATATCCCAGTGGCCATTATCAGGCTTTGTTCAAATTAAAAGGACAATTCTCTGAAGAAAGTAAGAATGTTTTGAGAGTTGAATTGTGGAGTAAAGAATCTGGTTATTTAATTGTTGCAAGAGATTTTAATTCCAGCGATTTTAAAGGGGAAAATTTTGAAGATTTTGTCATTCCTTTCCAAGTGTCTGACTATGTAGAAATTGAACCAAAGGTTTTTTATGGGGGTGCTGGGAAAATAAGCTTGGATAGAATGTCCATAGGGTTTTTAAATGTTGATAAAAATCCTTGGGTTTTTGAAGCAGAGGAGCTTTATCATCAAGCTTCAATTGTAGAGGATTCTCAAGCTTCAATGGGCAGCGCTATTCAAGTCGATAAAGCAAGTCCACGGCGTGACGTCATTTTTAGTCCTAATGCGCCATTTCTAAAAGGTGTTTATAAGGCAACCTTTTGGATGAAGATTCCTATTCAGACGGGAACAGAGTTTATGAGTCCTACGGTTGCGTGTCTTCTTGTGACTTCAAATTATGGGAAGAAAATCATTGCTCAAAAAATTGTTCGTTTGAAAGATTTTAAAAACCAAGGAGATTATCAGCCTTTTGAACTAGAGTTTACTTTAGATCAAGATGAGGATTTAGAATTTCCTGTCCGATTTGAAGAATCGGTTGATTGTTGGATAGATAGGATTGAAGTAACAAAATGACTCATGAGAATAATTTTTTAGAAACAGCAGATATTGAAACTTCCTCTGAGGATTATGCCCGTCGTTTCTCAGGTGCAGTTGGGGATTGGTTTTTAAAAGTTCAAGAGGAAGCCACGTTAAAGATGCTTTCTTCCTGTCCTAAAGCAAGTGTTTTAGATGTAGGCGGTGGGCACGGACAAATGACAGAATCTCTTATTAAAGAGGGATTCAAGGTGACTGTTTTGGGGAGTACAGATATTTGCAAGGATAGGATTCAGAGATTTCTAGATCAAGGAAGCTGCTCATTCCAAGTCGGGAATATTTTAAAATTGCCTTATCCTGATCAAACTTTTGATGTTGTCCTCAGTTTTCGTCTTCTTCCTCATGTGGTTCAGTGGAATAAACTCATTCAAGAGTTATGTCGTGTTTCTAAAAAATGTGTGGTTATCGATTATCCTGAGATACAAAGTATTAATTCTATTGCGCCATTGCTTTTTAAATTTAAAAAACGTTTAGAGGGGAATACACGTTCCTACACGTGTTTTAAAAAACAACAATTGGAAAAATTTTTTGAGTTACAGGATTTTTCTCTTAAGTCTCGATTCCCTGAGTTTTTCTTCCCGATGGTGCTTCATCGGGTTTTGAAACTTCCAAACTTTTCTGGTTTTTTAGAAAGATGTGCAAGGTTTTTAGGTTTGACTACTTTATTGGGGTCTCCTGTCATTTTAAAATTTATTCGTGAGAATAAGTCATGAAAATTCTCCTTTTGGCTCCTCAACCTTTTTTTCAAGATAGAGGCACTCCCATTGCAGTTGATTTGCTTTTAAAAGTGTTTTCCGCGCGAGGAGATGAAGTTGATCTTTTAACTTATCATGAAGGTCAAGATGTTAAGTATGAATATGTACAAATCCATCGCATTATTTCTATTCCTGGTATTCGAGGAATTCGCCCAGGGTATTCATTTAAAAAAATTTTTTGTGATGTCTTGATGTTTTTCAAAGCTATTCGAATGGTGATAAAGAGAAAATATGACATTATTCATGCCGTAGAAGAAGCTTCTTGTATGGCCTTAGTGTTAAAATGGATTTTTAGAATTCCCTACGTGTATGATGTGGATTCCTCTTTGCCTCAGCAATTGGTTGAACGCTATCCCATGCTTAAAGTTTTGAGAGGGGGTATGAGTTTTTTTGAAAAAATTTTGGTCCAAAATGCCAAAGTTGTTGCTGTTGTTTGTGATGCCCTATCACAAAATATAGAGAAATATAAACCCAAGAAAGTAGTTATTTTACAGGATGTTCCTCTTTTTAAAGAAGTGAAGATGACGGATTCTGTTGCAATCAGGAATGAACATAAAATTGATCAATTGATGATTATGTATGTAGGCAATCTTGAGATTTATCAGGGGATAGATCTTCTTTTAGAAAGTTTTGCTTTTGTGCTTAAAGAAAGTCGAGAAGCAGATTTAGTGATGATTGGAGGAGAGGCGACCGATATTGATAAATATCGTAGAAAATCAACCCATTTAAATATTCAAGATAAAGTACATTTTCTAGGTAAGAAGCCCGTTGAATTTTTAGGAGCTTATTTAGCTCAAGCGGATATCTTAGTGTCCCCTCGTGTGAAGGGAAATAATACTCCCATGAAGCTTTATTCTTATCTTGCCAGCGGTCGAGCTGTTGTTGCGACGGATCTTCAAACCCATACTCAAGTTCTGGATGCTCATACAGCGGTGTTAGCTCAAGCGTCTCCAGAAGCTTTTGGTCAAGCACTTCTTCGCCTTATGAAAGATTCTAAATTAAGAGATGCCATAGGCGAAGCAGGTAAGCAATTGGTTGAAAGTAAGTACAGTTATGAGGTTTTTTGTAAAACCCTCAATGGGTTATATGATGGCTTGAAACAGGAATTTTCTTCTCATGAAGCGTAATCTAACTCAACTCACTCAACAAATCTATGATCTTGTAATTATTGGGGGAGGCATTTACGGAGCTTGTGTTGCTTGGGATGCTGTCTTAAGAGGGCTTTCAGTTGCTCTGATTGAAAAAGAGGATTTTGGCAGTGCAACTTCTGCGAATAGTCAAAAAATTATACATGGGGGTTTTAGATATTTACAGCATGCTGATTTTAAACGTATGAGGGAGTCGATACGAGAGAGAACAACTCTCATGAAAATTGCTCCGCATCTGGTTCATCCTCTGCCTGTATTGATTCCAACCTCCGGTCATGGAATGAAAAGTAAATCACTATTTTCAATGGCTCTGGCTATTTATGACGCTGTGAGTTTTGATCGGAATCGGGCGATGGATGTTTCCAAACATATCTCCAGAGGGTATACGCTTTCTAAGACTGAAGTATTGAAGCTTCTTCCCAAAATGCCTTCGGAAGAATTGACCGGTGCAGCTGTATTCTATGATGCTCAGGTTCACAATTCAGAGCGACTTACGATATCCTTTTTACGATCGGCTGAAAAAAAAGGACTTCATTGTGCCAATTATGTGAAAGCAGTCAGTTTTTTAAGAAAAGAAAAAGTGATTCATGGTGTAGAAGCAGAAGATGTTCTTACAGGAGAAAAATTTTCCATTCAGTCTAAAATGGTTGTGAATACAGCAGGCCCCTGGGTTTATAAGGTGCTAGGCCTTCTTGAAGAATATCGTGATCGCCAGAAATTTCCTCTTGTGAAGTCGATTAATTTAGTAACCCCTCTTCTTTTTGATCGATATGCAGTTGGTATTTATGGGAAAAATAAATTTTATGATAAAGATGCTTTGATCAACAAAGGATCAAGACTGTTTTTTGTTACTCCTTGGAGAAATCATTCTGTGGTGGGCACTGCGCTGTCTTACTATGATAAAAATCCAGATGATTTAAAGGTGTCTCAAGAGGATATTCAGGAATTTCTGAATGATTTTAATCAGGCGTGTCCTTTGGCTCAATTGACATTAAAGGATATTTCCTGGATTCATTCAGGTTTTTTGCCCAGTTCTGGAGTTAATCCAAAAGCAGGGAATGTACAAATTTCAAAAAAGTATGAAATTTTAGATCATAGAACAGAGGGACTTCATGGACTTATCTCTACGATTGGAGTTAAATATACAACGGCTAGAGATGTAGCAGAAAAAATTGTAGATAAGGTGTTTGAAATCAAAGGACAAAAGCCTCCAAAATCTTCATCATCGATAACTCCTATTTATGGGGGAGATATCCAACAATTTAATGAATATTTGCAAGAAGCTGTACGAACACTAAAAGTGCAGGGTTTGGACTCTGAAGAGGTTAAAAGTCTGATCTATAATTATGGGGCAGCCCATTCGGAAGTTTTGAAATATACTTGTATTGAAAAAGAAGATTCCAACTTGCTTCCATCGTTATCTCTTTTAAAAGCTCAAGTGATTCATGGTGTTCGAGAAGAAATGGCACAAAAACTATCAGATATTATTTTAAGACGCACAGAGTTAGGCTCTGCAGGAAATCCGGGTGAGGAGACTTTAAACTTCTGTGCAGATGTGATGAGTCAAGAATTAGGTTGGAGTTTGGAGAAAAAACAAATTGAACTCAACGAAATGAAAAAAATCTATACCTTGTTTTAAGGTTTAAAATGAATACCAATTGGCCTGTTCTACTTTTTAGTAAGTCTGTACTCAAACAAAATAAGTTAAGAGAAATTACACTTCTTTTAGGGGACACTCAAGAGTTAGAATGTTTGGATATTGGCTCGGACAATGGGGTGATTAGTTATTTGCTTCGTCAAAGGGGTGGCCATTGGAAAAGTGCGGATTTAGATGAAAAAGCTGTCAGTTGTATTCGGGATTTAGTGAAAGAAGATGTTTTTCAAATTGATGGAAAACGAACTCCTTTTCAGGACAATCAATTTGATCGAGTGATCATTGTTGACTTTTTAGAACATATTGAAAATGATCGAGATTTTATTAAAGAATTATTTAGAATTATAAAGCCGCAAGGGGAATTAATTTTGAATGTCCCTCATATTAAGAATAGTTTGCTTCGAAAATTCAGATTGATGATTGGACAAACAGATGAAAAGCACGGTCATTTAAGGCCAGGTTATACGGCAAAAAGTTTGGAAGAAATTTTAGGAGATAATTTTTCGTTGATTTCGTATCATACATATTCAAAATTTTTCTCAGAATCGGTTGATACCTTAATGATTTTTGGGTTAGGTTTTTTAAAAAAGAAGGGCGATTCATCACAAAAAGGCATTTTAGTAGGGGAATCCGATTTAAAAAAATTTCAAAAGATGTTTAAACTGTATTCTTTGATTTATCCAGCTCTGTGGCTTTTGGGTCAATTTGATAAACTGCTCTTTTTCCTAAGTGGTTATATGTTGATTGCAAAAGCAAAAATTGAAAAGCCACAAAAATAGAATGAAGAGGGAGAAAAAATGAAAATATTGGTGACAGGAGGTACAGGTTTTACAGGGAGTCATTTGACGAGACGACTTTTACAAAAGGGAAATCAAGTGGTTGTCATCGATAATCAAAAAGGTCTTTTTTACGATGAATTATCAAAAATGGGAGCTCAAATTCATATTGGAAGTGTTGCGGATCGTCGATTAGTAGATGAAGTGACCAAAGGATGTGAAGTAGTGCATCATGTGGCGGCTATGTTTAGAAAAGTAAATTTACCGAAGAAAATTTACTGGGATGTGAATGTAGAAGGAACACGCTATCTGTTAGAGGCAGCTTTAAAATACGGGGTTAAGAAATTTGTTAATTGTAGTACTTGCGGGGTTCATGGGGATGTCAAAAAAGAACCTGCAGATGAAAATTCTCCGATTACTCCGGCGGATTATTATCAATACACCAAATATGAAGGTGAGAAGGTTGTAAAAGAATTTCTGGGTAAGGGGCTTAAAATTGTTACAGTAAGGCCTACGGCAATTTATGGACCAGGAGATCCGGAGCGTTTCTTAATGCTTTTCAAAATGGTAAGCAAAGGAAAATTTTTGATGTTTGGGAATGGGGCATCCCATTATCATCCTGTTTATATTGATAATCTGGTAGATGCTTTTGAGTTAGCTGCTGCTTCAGATAAAGGAAATGGAGAAGTCTATCTTATTGGTGATGAAAAATATTATTCTTTGAATGAAATTGTGAATTCCATTGCGGATGTTTTGGGTATTAAGTTGAATCTGATTCATCTTCCTTTCTGGCCTTTGTGGACCTTGGCTTTGGTTTGTGAAATGGTCTATAAGCCTCTTAGAATTGATCCTCCTCTTTTTCGCAGGCGTGTCGATTGGTTTCGGCAAAATCGAGCCTTTAGCATTGAAAAAGCTAAAAAAGAGTTAGGTTATCAACCTAAAGTTGGCTTAAAGGAAGGCCTTGCCCAGACTGCTAAATGGTATCGCGAACAAGGATATATTTCTTAGTCTTAAGATGGATCCCTGTCGGTAGGATTTTCCCTTACTGAAAGAGTCCCTGACGTCCTGATGGTCAAACTTCCTAAGTCAAGTAGAATGCCACTATTCTATTTGCAACAGACCCCTTTAATAGGAGGTGCACCAAGGTTGCTTAGATCTTTTAGAAAAACGATCTATATCAAAGGGTTTGAAAATGCTTTCCCATGTTGCCAAGGGCCAAAAAAGATGTATGGCTATTTCTTTTGTTCTTTTGTATGGGATTTTAATTTTGTTAACAGG
>JAYRIK010000206.1:0-5207 GCA_041906865.1 Candidatus Auribacterota bacterium | reverse complement strand
TCCAAAAGGCACATTCCCATCATTTTTGAGAAATGACCCTAAAAGAATAGTCCCGACAATATTGGGACTTCCCACTTCAAATTTATCCGGAGCATCAGCCCAAACAACTTTTCCTTTTCGGATAAATTTCTTTGTTCCCCCTCCCCGTAAACGAGGAGGTTCATCCGTACCTGTTTTTAAAAGCCTTCGATCTGCTAAAACTACTGTTGGCGCAAAAGGAGAAACCTTTCCTCCTTCAAAAATTAAATAATCGATACCTAAAGATTTTGCATTGACCTCCTTATACGACCATTCACTTGCATCAACAATAAGTTTTACCCCATATTGGCGGGTCAATTTACTCAAACTTGAAATATTAGAGGGATTAAGTCCAAGTTGAACAGGATTTTGAATAGAAAGAACTTTGATTTTTCCTCTTTGCAATATTTTCTCTAAGTTTTTAAAATCAATCTTTCCTCCTTTAATAGGCAAATTCAATCTTTTCAGAAAGCCCCATGGCTTTCGCGCATCAGAGATCACTTCATCTTCAGCAGATAATCGTAAATCATGCGCCAATGCCTCCAATGCGTCTTGCGGATGTGTTGCAAGGATCAGTTCCTGATTCTCACGATCCATCCCTAATCTTTCTCCGATCCAAAATCTAGCTTGTTCAAAAAGATGAGTGCTTACTTGCGAATGTTGTCCTGTTCCACGATGCACATTGGAATAGCGTTCCAAAATTTTCCAAACTGCATCAAAGGACTTCTTTCGATTTGAATTATCACCTATTTGTCCAGCAGCTTCTTTATCTAACATAACAGTTACACCAGGATGAAATTTCAAATAAGTTGCAGGAATTTCTTTGGTAGGCATATTAGCTAAAAATTCCTTTACAATTTTAGCTTTCTTAGACCCATTCGCTAAAACCAATATTTTTCTGGCTTCTAAAATTGTGGCAATACCAGTTGTCAAAGCATGGGTATATCCTTTTGCTTTAGCTTCTGGATTTGTTTCAATCGTCGATTGCGCAAGTTTAACTCTACGCGTACGTTTGAAAGGAGAAGATCCTTTCTCATTGAAGGCAATATGCCCTTCAACTCCGAGGCCTAATACAGCTAAATCCACCCCACCAGCAGCTTGAATTTTATCTTCATATGCTTTTGTCTCAAGATTCGCATCGTCTGTTTTACCATTCAAAACATGAATAATAGGTCGCTTACCTGAAGGAAGTTTATGAATTAAGTGCTCATGAATAAAATCGTAATAATCTTTCCCTCCTTCATATTCATCCAACATAAAAATAGTTACTTCACTAAAATTAATCTCGCCTGCTTTAGCCATTTGGACTAAATGTCGATACATGCCCTTGGGGGTATTGCCTGTAGGAAATAAAAATACAGAATTTGGTTTTTGTTTAATCTGATCTCTCACTTTTTCTGCCGCTGCTAGGCTTAAGTCCTCATAATTTTCGTAAATTTCTTTTGAAAGAGGATTGGAGGCACACAGAATCTGGGCCAATTGATTTTTCATTTCTTCCAAATATCGCCCTTTTAGCCATCCTAAATCGATACCTGCAATCTCAAAACTTGCCCCTCCCATTTTATCTGCTTGATCTGCAGCATAAATGACCATCTCCGAAACATCTAAATCACTCATGCCTGCACGCATTTTTTGCAGTTCAAATCGGACTTTGGTTGCAATCATCATGCTAACCAATGCTTCTACATCAGCGGGAGCGAAGCCTAAATCACGAATAGCTTTTAAACTACTTCGAGGATCTTTAACTTGATCTTTTGTGGGATTTTTTATTCCCTGAGAAAGAAGTTCTTTTCTCTTTTTCTCGCGATAAATTTTTCGACTCATTTCAATTTTGATCCACCGAGCTAGCAAAGGCGGGTGTTTTATCAATTCTTTTAAAAGTTCTTCACCAATAAATTGTGTGGGTCCACGATCCTCACCATAATGTCCAAAACTCATTCCATTTTTATCATAAGCAACTTCCACTTGATCCTTAAGAATAACTAGTCTCGTACTTTCAAATGCTGTTCTTGTTTCTTCATCTAAATCACTGTATGTCTTAGTGGCCATGAATTGTCCCAATTGGCCTTGCAATTCATCGCCTGTTTTTCCTTTTGCATCAATAACATTAAACGTGATTATTTCATCATCTCTTTTAGCTCGCACTTGTCGATTGACCGTCTTACCCCTAATGCCACCATGCCCTGCAATATCTCCGCTAGGAAGTAAAGCAATATTTGCATCACCATCAAAATTAGGTGGCACAAAAACTTCTGATCGGACTCTTTTAACATTATTTATAATTTCATCTATTTCTCCTATCAAATAGGCCTTAACAGCCAATCTCAATTTAACTCTAATTAATATCGTAACAATACTCTGAGCTATTTCAGAATTGGATATATGAATGCCATCATTGACCAATAATTTCATCACCTGTATAAGTCGTTCAGGATTAAATTCATCAACTAAAGAAAGATGATCTGACAACACAAGAACTTGCGTTGAATTCACTTTTTTAGGATATTTTGCATGATCAATTAAAAATAACTCCAAACCTGCAGCATCCTTAAACAAATCCAATTCCTCCGATGAGCGAGTTTTATAAGTACTCGCGAGAAGTCGTTTCAATGTCTCGTATGCCCTATCTTCAACACCAGAAACTTGCATAAACCTATGAATTCTAACCAGCAAATCAATGCCTAAAAATAAAACACGTTTGGCTATAACTCGATCATCCGGATTTAAATCTCCGCTCGACAACTGATTCATTGCGCGTTGAAGTGTATTCTCAATGGCAGCAATCAGATTAGAGCTCATCAAAAGGCCAGGAAGCTGAGAAGCATGAGATGCGGCTGTTGAGGGATCTGAAGTTTTATCACATAGTTTTATTAATTTTTCTAAAATAAGGGACGCTGTGTAAACCCTACTCTTAGGACTAAACAAAATATTTCTAAAAATATTGAAAGTATGCGCTAAAAACCCTGCATCCCCTGCTTCAGCAAAGTCATAAAAAAGCTCAGCTGTTTCTCCAAGAATATTCTGACTCGTTTTCTGTAAATCTTCTCTCAACAAAAGTTTTTCAAGCCTGTCAAGTATTGCGTCATTTCTGTATTTCTTTAAAAAAACCTTCACCATGGCAAGCGTGCGGAGAAGAGCATAGTTATAATCTGAATTTTCAAAAACATCCTGACACAGATTTTCAACAAAATTTAAGATTAACTCTTTTCTAAAAATATTATTTGCAGTAAAAGATTTTATACATGTTAGAAAGTAAGTGATCCGATAAACAACTTCATCTGTCAAATCTTTTCGTAAAAACCGTTCTTTCAGCCCCGCAAGCAAAGAATCTGTAGAATGAGCACTCCAAAACAGAAAGGACAGCACAGATGTCACTGGCGACATATCTCCTATTTCCAGATCAGAACTCAAAAGAATTTTATCAACAATAAACCAAAACAGCTCTTCCGATGAGCTCATCCCGTTCCCACTGATCAGAGCCACAACCTCTATGACACGCCATTCATGCGTCAAAGATCTATTCAAGAGAATGCTCCCTATACGCTCAAACAAAACAGGCTGAACATCTGCTTCACATTCTTTAGATAGATCCGGAACAGGCTCACCATGCTTTTGTGCAATCTCACATAAATGATCATATATATCTGCAGAATGACAAATTTTCCCTTGAAGAAACCCTTTATTGATATCCTCATGTTTCCACTCCGGGCATGCAATATGCCAAGCCTCCTCAAGTAAAAGAACCATCAGCTCATCTTCTGAAAGTTCTTCCACTTCTTTTTCTCCGAGCCATATGCCTGATTCTTCAAGACTAGCCTCATCAGCTGATTTTCCTTCCTTGCGCTCTTGGGCATAAATCCCTCGCCTTGCATGAGCAAAACTTCCCTCTTTGTGTAAAGTAACTCGATCTGGAACTAGAATTATTGGAACCCTCTGAATTATTTTTAGCAATTCATTAAAACCCTTAAATTCGGTAATAGGAACATTAAATTTCGTGACCTTGCTATTTAATGACCCCAACACTGGATTTCTTGCTTTATGAATTTTTTCAAGAATTTGAGCGAAGGCTGGAGTCCCTAGTTTTGCTTGAAGCTTTTCATTTTGGAGATTTTGAGCAGGAACTTTTTCAGAAGTCTTTCGAGCAAAGCTAACTCCTGAATCAATAGAAGACAAACTTAAGCCCCTACGCGTAAGTTTACTTTCAATTTCTGCTACAATACCCTTACCTATACGAAGTTTTAAATCCTTAGATTTCTTTAAAAGATCCGGTCTGCTCAATTGAGTCAACTCAGAAATTGTTGATATTCCTAATCTTTTTAGCGCACTCCGCCCATTAATGCCCAAACCTAAGGATTCTATACGATCCGAGGGTCTATCTATTTCAATAACAGTATTCTCATGATCACCTTTAGGCGTAATTTTTAATCGAGCTACTTTTGATAGTTCAAAATTACGGTCTCCATGCAAAATAGAAACGGGACCTAGATCTGGAGTTTCTTTATTCTCACGATCATCAACTCCCTCCTGTGAATATCTGTGATCAATCTCTCTTAAAGCTTCTGGGTCCAGTTGCTCAAGCATCTTACGGAGCACCTGAACATGATTTTCATCATCAACAAACCCGCCAGAACCTTCTTCAGAAAAATCCTGCTTCGAATGATCAGTTTTAACAGTATTACGATATTTCAAAAGAAGTTGATAAATTTCCTCAGCATGTTGAGATCCAAAAGCCTTCTTAATATCAGAAAGGACTTTGTCTTTATCCTGTTCTAATGAGAAAAACTCAATGGCAATCAAATGCTTATGTGTTATTGCATCCTCTATAAAATCATTTGGGTAAATAAATCCGTAAATCAACTGACCAATCGAAACAAGATCATTAGTAGAATTAACTTTTTCATTAATAACTTTAGACAATGGAACCTCTAAATCAACTATCCAAACCTGTCCTGAATCATCCATAAGAATATTGCTAGGCTCGTAAAGTCCACCATGAGTTAACCCGCACTGGTGAAGCGCTTGAACTTCTAATGCCAGTTGATAAAGAAATTTCACTAGCAAGCGTGTTCTATTTTCTGGAGAAATCCCTTGAAAAGATGTTCTAAACCAGTCTTCTGAATTTTGGTAGGGTGCATAATTTTGAATTTGAAATTCATCAATAACTTCTCTACCTTTCAAAATTTCTCCTG
>JAYRIK010000205.1:0-2029 GCA_041906865.1 Candidatus Auribacterota bacterium | reverse complement strand
TCTTTTGTCACTCGAATGAGATTTTTCTCTTCTTGAGAAAAATTTTCTCTTTCTTTTTGTATCATCTCTTCCAGATCATTTTTTTCTTTTTCTAATTGCATGAGCCTGTTTTCGATTTCATTCTTTTTTGTCTGTCCTTCCTTCCATTGCCCCTCAAATTCGTTGAGTTCCCATTGAATTTTTTCTAATTTCTTTTCGCTTAATTCTATTTCTTGATTTTTTTTACTCAATATATTCTGTGCATTTTCAATCATCTCATTAGAATCCACTTCTGCTCGAACAAGCATTTTTCTCGCCTCATCCCTGGCTTCGGTCTCTACTTTTTTTACCAACTCATCAAGCTCTTGTTTTTTCTTATGAAACCAAATTTTCGCTTCCAGAGGTTCTTTTTCAATTTCGGAATCTAACTCATTATAATTTTCGATAAATTGAGGTGGCACATCAGGATTTATTTCCATTTCATTTTTATTTAAAATTTCTTGAGATTCTAAAGAAATTTGAATCACTTTGTGATGACCTAATTGAATAAAATCACCCGTAGAAACTAAATAAGGTTTATTAGATTCTAATAGTTGGTCATTTAGTTTCGTTCCATTTTTAGAACCTTGATCTGCGATAAGCACTTTATTATCTTCGGACCATACTTTAAGATGGATTCTACTGATTCCTTGCTCGTCAAATTTTAAATTAACTTCAGAAGAACGTCCTATGGAAAAGTGAGTACTTTCCAGATAGTGAAATTGGGAGCCCTTTTCTAAAAGCTCCTCAACGATAAATACAATACGATCTTTTGACATATTCCTCTAACGAAGAGGTATCTATCCCGCTTTACGAACTTTTGCCTCTTCGACCAATTGACTTCCTCCTGTAACAATTGCTCCCCCTCCACCACGACGCTCCGCTTTTACGTACTCCAATTCCACGGCTTGTTCAGCCAAAGCGTCTAGTGGATCACGGTGTTCATCAAAATCAGGTATCTCATGGGGTAAATCATTATTGGTACTGACGTGCCAAATTTTATCGAGAGAACTCTCCAATCGATCCACCGTCTCAATAAAAATTTTCTCAGGTGAAAATAATGTATTTAATACACCCGAAGTTACCGAAAGCATAATACCTACGGCCGATGTTTTCATGGAGAAGGCCACACTCATTAAAAACTGATCCATAATGACCTTACTTCCTTGAACATCGTTCAGGTCCATTCCCCCTAATTCTGGAAGTGCCTTCATGATACCGACGAAAGTTCCAAAAATACCTCCCACAATAAACATTCCGGGTAACATATTAATGAGATCGGAAAAAGCAGAAGCGGGAAGAATCCCAAAAACTTTACTGAAGCAGGGGTTGCGCTGAAAACTGCTTTTTGAAATCTGTAACAGTTTGGGACGACTTTCGTGAGAAAAACGAAGGTGACGAAGGTATTTTAATAAATCCTTCACCATCCATGCCGTACCTTGTTTGATAAGAAAAACCCGATCACTCCAATGCATCACCGAATCTGGTTTTCTTCTCTTTAGAATAGCTCTTACTTCAAATAGTTCGTAATACGTTTTTTCAAGAAGTCGTTTGCATGCCACAAAAAATGATTCATGATCTTTTTTGATTGCTTCATCTAAATAATTATCTACCCTTCGATCAAACTCCCGTGAGAACCAATCTTCCCTCTTAATGGTATAAAAAATAAGAAACCGCATGAGTATGGCAAAAAGAAATACCGCCACCATACTGGTAATCAAAAGCCCGCTCGCTAAATGAACTACAAGATTAACGACTTGATCAATATAGTAGGAAAACATTTTTTTCTCCTTAAAAACAATCTATTCTAATTCAAATCTCACAATAACTCTTTGTGCCTTTTTGCAATCATGATCTTTACAAAAGTTACTTCCATTTCCTGATTTTAAATTTGTACCCGCTGTACTTCTCGATGATATTTTTTCTGCGAGAAAACTTCTTCCTGTTACCTTCACTAAAGGCAGGAGTTCCTTTTGATATCGGTAAGTCATTTTTTTGGTGTCAAAAATAT
>JAYRIK010000204.1:0-17019 GCA_041906865.1 Candidatus Auribacterota bacterium | reverse complement strand
CAGAAGCTTCTCTGTCAATGTGGTCTTGCCCGCATCAGGATGGGAAATAATAGCAAAAGTCCGCCGCCTCGAAATTTCATTTTGTACTTGTTGTTGAACTAACATAGAGGGTTATTTAGAAGGGAATACCCTCTTTTTGCAACAATTATTTTTTATGGATAAGTACACTTATATATTTCTATTCTGTTTGATTTAAACAGTAGATTTGCTCTACATCTCCGCTCCATTATTACGCTTTCAAATCAACTTGTGGTATCATCAAAACATATCACTTTAACTCTAAAGATTTATCGGCTTTTACCGATAAAAATTGTATGAAAAAAATTATTCTCTTTTTTTTAATCATGTTTTCTCGAATAACTCTTTCTTTCTGTGATGACATTCACATTCAAACGCAGATTGATAAGAAAGAAGCTTTCATTGGAGATATCCTTCATCTTAAACTCATCATTGTTCGCCCTAATAATTCTAAGCTGAAACCTCCTGAAACTGAAAAAGTTCAACCTTTTGAAATAAAAGATTTTAAAATTAATGAAAAAAAACTCAAAAATCAAAAAACTGAAACAACTCTATCTTATACACTCACCCTATTTGAAACAGGGGAGCATATTCTAGGGCCTTGGCATCTTACCTATCAATCTTCTCAAGGTGAATCTCAAGATCTTTCGACCGAAGCTATCACATTTCACATCAAAAGCCTGCTTCCCCCTGATACAAAACAAATTGATATTCGTGGTCCCAAACCTCCCTTATCTCTTCAAAGAGAATGGGCATGGCTTTATATGCTGTTGGGTATTTTAATGATTTTAGGCATCACAACATTTTTTTTAGTAAAAAAATTCAGATTATCTGATCCAAGTCCTTTATCAGTACCCGTTCCAATTTTAAGTGCAAAAGAAGAAGCACTAAAAAAACTAGAAGCTTTATCAGCGTCTGACGCATTGAGGGAGGGTCGATGGAAGGAAGTTTTTTCTATGTTATCGGAAATTTTAAAATATTATCTTGAACGACAATTTCATTTTAATGCACTTGAAATGACTACCTTTGAATGCATCAAAGAACTAAAAAAAAGAAAAGCACCTATTGAGGTTGTGGAAAAACTTCGAGGAGTTTTAAATGAAGCTGATTTGATTAAATTTGCAAAATATTTTCCTTCTACATCTGATATTGAACATGATTTTAAACTGGCCAAAGAAGTTGTTGAAGAGACTGAAGAGGAGATAAATCATGCGATTTGAATCAGGATGGTATTTGCTCTTATTGATACTTCCTTTTCTTATCTATTTTTATCATCAAAGATGGTTTCCTATATCTCAGGGATCTCTTCGATTTTCCGATTTAAGTCTGATTCAAAAAAGGCAAAAAGACTGGAAAACAGAATGGGCACGTTACAGTCCTCTTCTACGATTGATATTACTTTCATTCTTTATTATCGCACTTGCTAGGCCTCAAACGGGGCAGTCCTATGAAGAATATTTGACCGAAGGTATTGACATCGTCATGGCTATCGATGCTTCGGGAAGTATGATGGCAGAAGATTTTGATCCCAAAAATAGACTCGACGTTGCAAAACAAAAAGTCATTGAATTTATCAAAGGCCGCAAAGGCGATAGAATTGGAATGGTTGTTTTTGGTGAAGAAAGTTTTACTCTTTGTCCTCTTACACTGGATTATGCTTTTCTCTCAAAAAGAGTTGAGGAATTGCATATCGGTGTCGTTCCAGAAGAAAAAACTGCTATCGGCATGGGAATCGCGAATGCCCTTAACCGACTTCGATCTTCCCATGCAAAAAGTAAGATTGTCATTCTTCTCACGGACGGAATGAATAATGCAGGAAAGGTAGATCCCATCATAGCTGCTGAAATGGCAAAAGCCCTCAACGTCAAAATTTATACGATTGGAATCGGAAAAGAAGGAATTACAAGAATCCCTGTTCAAAATCCTTTAATAGGACAAACTTATGCGCAAATAAAAACTGAAATTGACGAAGTGACATTGCAAAAAATTGCAAATACGACAGGGGGACTCTATTTTAGAGCCACTTCAGAAAAAGCACTTCAAGAGATTTATCAAACCATTGATAGGCTCGAAAAAACAAAGATGGAAATCAAAGTCTATACAGATTATCGAGAGGTTTTTCCTTATATCCTTTGGCCTGTATTTTTAATTTTTGTTTTGGAAAGAATCCTAGCTAGAAGTTTATTGAGGAAATTGCCATGAAATTTGCTACATCCTGGATTCTATATCTTTTATGGCTTCTTATCCCTATGCTTATCTTTTTTTTGAAAGACGAAGGAAAAAGAAAAAAAATTCTTGGGCTTTGGCTGGGAAAAGATCGTGTAGATATTTTAGCAAATAACATTAGCTGGAAAAAAAGAAGGATAAAAAAAATATTGGAATGCATTGGATTTTTAATGATTTTAATTGCTCTAGCACGTCCTTTAGCGTGGAAAAAAGAAGGAGAAGTTAAACAAAAGGGATTAGATATTGTCATCGCCATAGACACATCTTCAAGTATGCTTGCGGAAGACTTTTCTCCTAATCGCCTTGAAAAAGCAAAGCGAGAACTGGTCAGTCTTCTAGATCAATTACAAGGCAATCGTATGGGGCTTGTTGGTTTTGCAGGATCTGCTGTGGTTTTGTGTCCTGTAACATTGGATATTCACGTTCTTAAAACCTATTTGGAAATTTTGGATACACAATTGGTTGGAATTCAAGGGACCCTGCTTGGAGATGCTATTAAAAAAAGTATCAGCATGTTTGATAAAGGGCAAAATCATGGACATGTGATTATTCTCCTAACCGACGGAGAAGATCATGAATCCCATCCTTTAGAAGCAGCAAAAGAAGCTCAAAAAGAAAATATTCGTATTTATACCATTGGAATAGGCGCTGGAAATAGAGAGCCTATTCCAATTTTTAACGAAGCCGGAGAACGCATTGGACATAAGCAAGACGAAAAGGGAGAAACCATTTTAAGCCAGCTGGATGAAAAAACCCTCCAAGAAATTGCATCGATAACAGGTGGGCAATATTATAGAGCAACATCTGGTGAAATAGAAATTGAAAAAATATTCAAAGAAATTAAACAACTTGAGAAAGGGGAGCTAGGAAACACTTCATTAAATCAGTATGAAGAAAAGTTTCAACCCCCCTTATTGATAGGGCTTATTTTTTTATTAATAGCAGAGGCATTAGGAGAAAGAAAAGGTTTTCCATTTTTAAGAAATAAAATATGAAAATAAAATATTTCACCCAAATTGCTTTGATCCTTTTATTTCCTTTTCTTTATGGCTTTTCAGCTTCAAAAGCCGTCAAAGAGGGTAATAAAGCATACTCTCAAGAAAAATACGATGAGGCTTTAAAAAAATATCAAGAGGCCTTAAAACACAAACCCGAAGAAGGCATTATTCTCTCTAATTTAGGCAATGCCTATTTTCAGAAAAAGTCTTTTGAGGAAGCCCAAACTTTTTATAGCAAAGCCCTCAATAGCAAGAAAAATGAAAACAAGGCTTATAATCATTATGGCCAAGGGAATTGCGCCTATCGCAAGGGAAAGCCAGAGGAAGCAATTCAATTTTATAAAAAAGCAATAGAAGAAAATCCTGAAGATATGGATGCCAAATTTAATTATGAAGTTGCAGTTACAAGATTAAAAGAGCAAATGGAAAAGCAGTCCAAAGAAGAAGAAAAAAATAAATCAGAACAAAAAGAAGAAAAAGAGAAGCAGAAACAACCAAAATCTTCTGAGCAAAAATCTGACTCCAATCAGAATGCTTCTTCTCAAGAAGCCCAGTCTCAAACAAATGAAAAAGACAAATCTCAAGAAAAAGAAGACTCTCAAAATAAAAAAAGCAAAGAATCTTCTCAAGAAAAAATGAATTCAAAACAAACTTCATCTAAACAAGAGAAAAAAGAGGAGAATTCATCTGCTCAAGAAGAAAAAGAAAAACAAGATCAGAACAAAGATATAAATCAAAATCAAACTGAAACATCACAACCTTCATCTCAAGCAGGAAAAGCATCTGATGCAACACAGCAAGCACAGAAGGGCGGCAATGAGATGCAAAAAGCCGAAGCCTTCAGAGTTCTTGATCTTGTTCGAGATGAAAGAAAAGATCTTTTATGGAATCTTGTCAAAAACCAAGACCAAAAACATGAACATCAAGGAAAAGATTGGTAATGAAAAAAATTCTATCCATTTTCTTGCTTCTTTTATGTGTTGATATTGGATATTCAGATTCGGAATCAAAAGTTAAAGTCGATATTGATCGGCATCAATTTCCTGTGAATGAAAATGCCATCTTAACCATCACAGTTTCGGGATCCGAGGTGGGAGAACCTGAGCTCCCTCAA
The DNA here is from genome assembly GCA_041906865.1 of Candidatus Auribacterota bacterium. Classification (GTDB taxonomy): domain Bacteria; phylum Auribacterota; class JACPWU01; order JACPWU01; family JACPWU01; genus CAZXEQ01. The sequence goes on along the minus strand of JAYRIK010000204.1, from coordinate 12,663 downwards.
ATCAATGGCCTCTCGATTTATCCATCGGGTCAGTCTCAGAACATTACAATCATCAATGGTCGAATGCAGACTGCAGCCAGCTATACTTACGTGTTACAGCCTCATGCTGTAGGGAAGATTCTTGTTCCCTCTATACATGTCAAACAAGATGGTAAAGATACCCAAACAGACCCTATCCCATTAGAAATTACAAAAACATCATCATCCATCGAAACCAAACAAGAAGAATCTACAAATTCAGCATCCCAGCAAACCATTCAAGAAAAACAAACCTCTAGACCAGGAGAAAACATTTCTTATGCGTTCTGTGAAGCCAATGTAGACAAAAGAAAAGCTTTTGTAGGAGAACAAATTACTTTCATATATAAATTTTACCGTAAAGTGAATCTTTTGGATCAACCTCGCTATACTGCGCCCGACTTTACTCATTTTTGGACAGAAGATTTGCCACCAGAAAAGATCTATTATGAAATGATTAATAATGAACGATATGTCGTCTCGGAGTTAAATTTTGCCTTGTTTCCTACAACCTCAGGCCTATTAACCATTGGACCTGCAGAACTTAAATGTCGTATTCCCGTGAGAGGCCAATCTCGAGATCCTTTTGATTTTATGGATGAAGATCCTTTTCAGCTTTTTAACAATAACAATCCCTTTGAAATGTTCTCAGGGAAAGAAACCATCTTAAAAACAAAACCAATACAAATTGAAGTAGATGATTTACCCAAACAGGGGATTCCTGAAGATTTTTCAGGTGCCACAGGATCATCCTTTAGCATCAAAACTGAAATCAACAAGATGAAGACAAAAACAAATGAACCCATTACTTTGTCGATTATTCTTGAGGGAGATGGACATACTCAAGGAATTACCGAACCAAAATTAGATTTTGATGCTTCATTTAAAATATATGACTCTGGGCAAACAAATGAGATAAAAAAAGACCAGGGGATTTTACACGGAAAGAAAATTTTCAAGAAACTCATCATTCCTCTTAGAGAAGGTAATTTTCAAATACCGAGCATACATTTTTCATTTTTTAATCTACAAAAAAAGTCTTACGAAACCATTCAATCAGAACCGATTCAAATTACTGTTGAAAAGGGAAAAGAAGAATATCAACCTCCATCATCTTCAGACTCAAAACCTCCAAAAGGAGCTATTGAATTACTGAACAAAGACATTGAATTTATAAAAACTCATAATACCGGTTTATCTCACCTGAATAATCATTTACAAATGAATATCATGCTATTAAGTCTTCTTTTCCCTTCTTTTCTCTTTCTTTTTTCAGGTGCATATACACTACGAAGAATTTCTTTTGAGAGAAACTCAGGTTCCATTTTAGTAAGAAATGCCTATAAAAAATCTGTTTCAAAATTAAGGAAACTTCATTCCCATTTAAAAAATATTTCGCAGAAAGATTTTTATGGAGAGCTTGAGAAAACATTTCAAGAATATTTTATAACTAAACTTGATATTGATTTAAAATCAGATCCCTCTAGAGAAATAGAGAAAACCCTTCAAGAAAAAGGCTTGGATGGAGATTCTCTTAGCGTTTTAAGAAAAATTCTTGAAGATTTACATCTTGCACGCTTTGCTCCTGTAGAAACTAACTTTCATGAAAGACAAGAAATTTTAAAAAGAATAATAGATTTCTTAAAAATGCTGGAGAAAAAATTATGAATTTAAAAACATATTTTTTGGCATTGTTTTTGTGTTTTATGAATTTAGAGGGAAGAGGAGAATCTATTCATGAATCTCTTTTTAGAGAGGCAACGCAAATCTATACTCAAGGAGATTTTGAATAAGCACTCAACTCTTTTTTGAAAATTCAAAACACTGGATCTGAAACACCAGAAATTGACTATAATATAGGAAACTGCTATTTCAAATTGGGGAAATTGGGGAAAACAGTTCTTTTTTATGAAAAGGCCTTGGCTCTTTCAAAACGTGATTTAGAAATCAAAACCAATCTTCAACTTGTTCGAAGTCAAATCAAAGATAAAATTGAAATATTGCCTAAAAGCATTTTTTTAGTCCCTGTTGATTGGATAAGAAATTTTTTGAGCTTATGGGAACTTTCTTTTATCAATGTAATTGCAGGATGGTTACTTCTTATTTTGTTGTCTGTAAAAATTTTTCTCTGGGGAAGGGCTTCTAAACTAAAAATATGGATTTATGTTTTAGCCATTTTTCAGCTTTTTTTTATTATTGCTTGGGGACTTGAGTTTAAAGAGAGTCAGAGCATGGCTATTATTCTAACGCCAGAAGTTCAAGCTCATAGTGGCCCGGGAGAATCATTTCCAGAAAACTTCAAAATTCATGAAGGATTGAAAATATCTCTTCTTGAAACCCAGGAGGAATGGTCTAAAATCTCTCTTCCTAATGGATGGACAGGCTGGATAAAATCTGAAGTTTACGAAAAAATTTGCTAAGCTGTTCAAGACTTTACAGAAAGAAATGATTACATGGAAATGATTTTGCAGCTTTTCATTCTTTATTTTTCAGTTGTCTTTCATGAATGTTCCCATGGTTGCATAGCTCTTTTGAGAGGAGATGATACAGCCAAAAGGGAAGGGCGTTTAACTCTCAATCCTCTTCCTCACATTGATCCTTTTGGAACTATCCTTCTTCCTCTTTTACAGTGGCTTACCACACATCATGTTTTTTTCGGCTTTGCTAAACCTGTTCCCATTAATCCATTAAGAATGAAAAACCCCAGACGAGATATGATCTGGGTGAGTCTCGCGGGTCCTTTTAGCAATTTAATTCTTGCGGTAATATGTGGACTACTTCTAAGAGGGCATCTTCAGCAATGGTTCCATTTACCTCGTGCCGTCGTTTATGCTGTTTCGGTAGGGTGTACCATCAACTTATGGCTGGCATTGTTTAATATCCTTCCTATTCCTCCTCTAGATGGATCCAAAATCGTTGCTAGTTTTCTTCCTCAACGCTACCTCTACCGCTGGCTTCATTTTGAAAAATTCGGTTTCTTTATTTTGTTTGCTCTTATTGCCACAAATTTTTTTGATATTGTGATGACACCCGTCTTTAATGTGCTCTTACGCTGGATTATTGGAATTAATTGGCTCTAAAAAATAAGAAAATTTAATGAAAACTTTTGCATTAACAATTGCAGGTTCAGATCCAAGTGGTGGAGCAGGGATACAAAGTGATTTAAAAACCTTTCATCTTTGCCAAACCGAAGGACTTTCTGTAATCACAGTCGTTACAGCTCAAACCTCAAAAGAATTTAAACTCCTTTATACTTTGCCTAAGAAAGTAGTCTCTTCTCAAGTTAATGTTATTTTTGAAACTTATCCTATCTCTGCAGCAAAAACGGGTTTGCTTTTTAAAAAAGATATGATTGAGATCGTTATTAAACAAATAAAAAAAAGACCCCAAGTGAAATGGGTCGTAGATCCCATCCTGAAGGCAACACTTGGCAAAGAACTTTTACAGCCCAAAGCTATTTCAGCATTAAAAAAGTTAATTCAGCTTTCTTTTGTAGTAACTCCAAATCTTGATGAAGCAAGCTTCTTATCACAAAGGCCTATTCACCATTTAGAAGATATGAAAAAGACTGCTCAAATTATATATAAAATGGGTCCCCAACATGTCCTTATTAAAGGGGGACATTTATTGGAAGATCCCATTGATCTACTTTATGATGGTAAAAATTTCTATGAATATCGAAAAAAACGAATTCAGGGCACATCGTTTCATGGATTGGGTTGTCGTTTCTCAGCAGCATTAACGGCTTTTCTAGCAAAAGGAGAAAGCATAACAAGCGCCGTCCAACAGACGGAAGACTTTATGACTCAAGCCATTCCTTCTCTTGTTTGATAGAAGAAAACTTTATGGTATTCTAACAACATGAAGCAACTTTGGGCCCCGTGGCGCCTTAAATATATTAAACACCCTTCACAAAAGGGATGTGTTTTTTGTAAAACTTCTCGAAGCAAGAAAGATGAGAAAAATTTGATCATCTTCCGTGGGAAGACCTGTTTTGCGATTCTTAACTTATATCCCTATAACAGCGGACATTTCATGGTAACAACTTACCGTCATATTGGAAAATTTGAAAAATTAACGCCCGAAGAAATACAAGAAATGTTTGAGATTACTCAACGCTTTAAGAAAATTCTTGATCATGAAATGAAACCTCAAGGTTTCAATATTGGTTTTAACTTAGGCCGAGTTGCAGGAGCAGGAATCACTGATCATATTCACCTTCATGTTGTCCCTCGATGGAATGGGGATACTAATTTTATGCCTGTACTTGGGGATACAAAAGTGATGCCACAATCCTTAAAGGATACCTTTCATATGATGATTGGGTCGGTTCAATGAAAATTTTAACTGTCGTCATCATAACAACATGTTTTGCCTTGATTGTTTCGTCTAGGAGCGTTTCTTTTGCAACGGAAAAACCCATTGTTGAAACCTATCAGAATAAAACGCCTGAAGAACTTATTCAAATCATAGAGAAAAAAGATAAGAAAATTAAAAAATTGAGAAATCTTGTACATTTCTATCAAAAGAAATTAACTCAAATTGAACAAACTCCATTTCAAGGATCACCTGCCTCTTACGAAAAAATTGAGGCAGCTCATCGTTTATGGCAAGAAGCTTGGAATCTTCAACGAACAGCTATTTTTAAAAAATTAGGTCAGGAAAAAGAAGATATGCTAGAAGAAGCTATAGAGAAATTTCGTCAAATTGTCGCTTTATATCCAGAAACAAAAGAAGCAGATGAGGCGCAATATCGTATTGTTAGAATTTATGACAAATTTTTGAAAGATCATTCAAAAGCTAAAGAGGAACGCAAAAAATACCTTGAACGCTACCCAAGAGGTGAATTCTCGAGGGAAATCAAAGATGAATTAGGCTCTCACTAAGAAGTCCAAAAATAGCATACATAAATGAGTTGAACCTATAACCCCCAAAACCTATTTAATCAATTAATCTTGTGAAAACTTTTGCACGAACTCTTATTTACTTAGTTATTATTTACTCCATTTGCTTTCCGATTGGATTCAGTTTGATCAAAGCAAGAAAAACTATTTTTCCAAAACAGTACCGCTCTGCGGTTCGTGATGCTGCTTTAAAATATCATCAAGACCCTCTCTTTGTTGCAGCTCTCATCTATAGCGAATCAAGTTTTCGATCTCAAGCAATATCTAAAACAGGAGCCATTGGTTTAATGCAATTGATGCCGAGCACTGCATTACAATTGGCCAATAAAAGGAAGTTAAAGAATTTTAAAGCCCAAGACCTTTTTAATCCTAGCATCAATCTTGATTTTGGATGCTACTTTTTGAACCAACTGAATGAAGAGTTTAGCAACTGGGATCACGTTTTAATCGCTTATAATGCAGGCCCCGCCAATCTTGTTCGTTGGCAAGGCAGGGGAGGTAACCCCATTGAGGAAAGCTTTCCAGAAACACGTCAATACGTTGTTAAAGTACGCTGGATTTACAGATTGTTAAAAACCCTAGACTATCTCTACAGCTTCTTTTAAGTCTCAATAAACTCTTCAACATCCTTCATCACACTTCTATCTTTATCTCTGTCTGGTTTAGGATAGAGTTTTTCCTTAAACTTTTCTTTGTCTGGGGATTCAACATCTCCTGTGATGATGTGAGGAGTTAAAAAAATTACCAGTTCTGAATTGATCATTTGATTTTCAATACGCTTGAAGGGAAGGCCTAGAATAGGAATACTTCCTAAAATAGGGATTTTGCTTCGTTCTTTACTCATGGAGCGATCAATCAAACCTCCTATTACAATCGTCACCCCATCTTTGATCATCACACGAGTTTTTGCATTTGAAGTTCTGACAATAGGGATTTTATTTCCAGAAGAAGTTGTTAAAAAACTTGCAACAGAACTCACCTCAGGTTCTATTTCCATGGTGACATATTTATCCTGATTGATTTGAGGTTTCACTTTTAGCAAAACCCCAACTTGAATAAAATTAACGTTCTCAGCAGTTGTAGCATTGGTCGTATTTTGAACTACTGTATTTGTCACATAAGCTTCATTAGTACCCACTTGAATTTTGGCTTCAGCATTGTGTAAAACAGTAATTCGAGGACTCGAAAGAATATCGACGTCACCTGTTTGTTTTAAAAGGTCTAAAACACCTTGATAAGGATTGCCAATACCGTCCGCACCTCCTTGTGTAACTCCGGCTAAAACAACGCGAGCTCCTGGAAATTTACTAACTCGATTGTCAAATGGGGGAATACGTGTGGGAACTCTTTGATCAAAGGAATCAACTTGAGAACTATCTGACTGAGGAATCTCTGATAAAAGTTGAAATCCTGACGAAACATTAAGATTCATGGCATGATCAGCCAAAGCAGTTGCAATAAATTCCCAATTAATTCCAAATTTAAAAGAACGATTTAAACGAACCTGAACAATTTGAGCTTCAATCAATACTTCACGATGTTGCTGATCAAAAGCTGCAATAATTCCTCTCATTCGTTCAACTTTTTCAGGTAAATCTGTAATAGCAACTTTATTTGTGCGCTCATCCGCACGAATAAAACCTATTCCTTCTGTAATTTCTTTTTCTAGCTTTTCTTTAACTTCATCAAATTTTGCATATTTAAGATTAAAAATCTCTGTTTTTACATAAGGGGCTGCATCATATTCTTTGATGATACGAGGAATGGCTTCAAAAGTTCCCGGCACATCTGAAATAACAACCTTATTGGTTAAGGGATCGACTTGAATACTTCCGCGCTTACTCAAAAAAGGTTTTAAACGTTCCTCCATTGATTTAGTATCTGCATATGTCAGCTCGTAAATCTGTGTTTCTAAAGGTACATCCAAAGCTCGAATGGTTTCTTCAATCATTTTCAGATTTGGATCGGCATCTACAACAATAATTGAATTTGAATTATCATCTGTAAAAACCCTTCCAATACGAGATCTCAAACCCTCAATCGTTGGCTTCAAAAGCTCTGCTTTTGTCTGAGTAAGCACAAATACCTTCACATGGGTTTTCTCATAAAACCGCTGACCAAACATGATTTCATATTCACGGCCTGTAAAAACTCGAATTACATCTCCTTCATGAACATATGCCAGGTCATTGCTTTCTACAATCATCTGAAAAGCTGTCCAAATATCTACATTTTCAAGAAAAAGAGTTACCCGACCTCGAACATCATTTCCAGCAATAATATTTAATTTGCCTTGCTGACTTAAAATATTAAAAACTTCAATGATATCCATATTTTTAAGTTTAAGAGAAATTCTACCTGATTGAGCACCACTTTGTTCAACCTCACGTCTCACAGGTTCAGTTTGTAAAGTGGGGGGTTGGGCAATCGCTTGATTTACCATCAAACCCAGTAAAACAGAAAAAAAATGATAACGACTTCTCATACAAAACTTCTCCTTATTATCATAAAGTCAACTGTCTCTCTTCATCCCCATAGCGTAACAATACGCTTGAATTATTCACTTGAACAACTTGAATGGGGCCTACCTGATCTCCAGATTGCACATAATAAATCTGATTGTTCGAACGATCTTCAATGACTGCTTGGGGTTTGTCACCCGAAATGATACCTGAAAGAGAGAGATTTCTCGACAATTCTGTGAGGCCTAAGGCTTTTTCTGTAGATGTGGAAATAGGAGGAGGGGTCCCAATGGTTTTAAAAAGATTGCGTTCTTGAAAAGCTTTTTGATAAGAATCAAATGTTTCCGGAGCAACCGTCTTACGAACAGGCAAATCAAAAGATTCTCCACCCATCACCTTTTTGATGGGCAAGGGGAGGACTGCACCTCCACCTAAATATTGATACATAAGAATAATCATCATGACAACAACACAAACACTACTTGTAATAAATAGTTTTTGAATTAAATTTGAATTTAAAAATGTTGTTGAACCAACAAGTTCTTTTCCAAGAGTAGGAGCTAACATGGAAGATTGAGGTAAAATTAAATCGACCTTTTCCTCTTCCTGTTTTTCTTTTTTAGGATTTGTCTTAATAAGATTGAGTAACTTCTCTTCCGGCGTAATGTCTGGTGGCACTTAAAAATTCTCCCTCTTCTCCAACAATTTCTTCAATCAAAGATTGATCGACTTCTTCTTTTTCGTACATCACTTTTTTCAATAAGGCTTGATGACAAATCTGTGTTATCTTTCTTAAAAGTCCTCCTGAAGCCTCATAAAGTTTTTCAATGGCAGATGAGGTAAATAAAGTTTTTCCTTCAGGCCATCCTGCTTGCTTAAGTCGATATCGAATCATCTCATAAGCTTCTGGCAATTCAAGGGGACGTAAAGCGTACTTAAAACTAATCCGATCATAAAAATTTGGAATAGATACCAACTTAGGCAAAAGCTCTACTTGTCCCAACAAAACAACTTGAAGTAGCTTTTGATCATTGGTCTCATAATTCAAAAAAACACGTAAGACCTCTAAAATAAGTGAAGAAAGTTTCTGAGCTTCGTCAATTAAAAGAACAATTGTTTTATGATCTTGAAAATTTTTTTCAAAAAGATAATTTTCTATTGCACGTTTGTAATGAAGAACTGTTCTACGCGCAGGAGACACTTTAAATAAATCTGCTAAAAGCGCCAAGAACTGAAACTCTGTCTGAAATCCTGGATCAAAAATCAAATGAAATTCAAAAGGGTCCGTTTCACGAAAATTCTGAAGCAATGCTCGTGCAAGCGTTGTTTTCCCTGTACCAATGTCTCCAAGAATAACGCTTAGCCCCCGCTTCAAACGAATAGCTACCTCAAGTCGGGAAAGAGCAGTTCGATGGGTAAGAGATTTATAAAAAAAAGAAGGGTCTGGACTTGTTGAGAAAGGTTCTTTGTGAAGGCCTAGCGCTTCCCAGTAACTCATCATCTACCTCATCTATTTGAAATAGATTAGAGCAAGATGAATTCTTATTCAAGAGTAAAACAAGATTTAAAGATTCAAGAATTGAAAGAATAAATGTTTCAATCTTTTATTTTGATTTTCAAACCTTAGCCCTTAACGCATACTCAGCTTTAAGTGATAATTCTGGACAGGACTAGGTCACATTTTAAAGCTTCACCACTCATGCCGGCAATGATCTTTAAAGAATCTATGTGTATCATGGCTTGAGAATTCTTAATTTCTAAAAGAAGTTTTCCTAAATTGACTTGCTCTGCATCGATCTCTATTTGAATTTTCACTTTATTAAGAGATTCATCTTCACGTGTGCCCAAGGGTTTCATATCTACAATTCGTACTTGAGCCTTTTGGGAAAGTTGTTCAACTTCTTGTAAAAATTTTGAAATTTCTTCTTGAGCTGTTCCTCCTACTTTAACAACTCCTAGATAATCCCCATAAATCTTTTCAATATTATTGCGATAATTTAAAACTTTTTGATATCGAGCTAAAAGAACAGATTCTTTATAAATTTCTTCTCTTAAAATTTTAAGCTTAGCGTAAAAAGGTGCAAACAAGATAAAATAAAATCCAAGTAGACCTATCAGGCCCATCACCAGAACAGCTAATTTTTTTTCTCTGGGCTTAAGTTGCTTTAACATGATTTTTCCCTCCCGATGGCGATAGGGTACATTCCAGCTGAAATTCTGCTACTTCTTCTCTGCCGACACTACCTTGACGGGCATAACGTGTTTCAATTTTTTGAAAAAGTGGATTTTTTTCTAATACCCCTGTCAACTCAAACACTTTAGATAGAGCAGGGGCATAACCTCGAAAACCTATTTTATTCGGATCATAATAAAGCGCTTTCAGATAAATCTGATCGGGAATCATTTGTAAAAAAGTATTCATGATATCCAAACATTTTCCACGCGCATCAATATGATCTCTTAACATTAGGATTTTACTGCGAAGCTCTTCCAATGCTTTTGCTTCTTTTTCAATGCCTTTAATTTCTGTTTTTAATTTATTGAGGAATTTTTCCTCTAGCCTAATTTCATTAAAGAAGCCTAAACAAATCAATAAAAGGGCAAGAGCAGATGCGATTAAAACCTTTTTAATCTCATTAATATAAATTAATTTTTGAGCAGATTGACGAATATCCAAAGGCAAAAGATTAAAACCTTCCTCTGGAGGGGCTTTTAAAACCGAAATTAAATGAGCAAAAGATACTTGAGGAGTAAGTTCTTCTCCCTGAAAAGCATTTGTTTTCACAGGGGTTTCTATGGGGTGTACCTCTGTTTTAAAACGCTCTTCAAGGGGACCCTTCATTTTAGACGTAACTTCTTCTGAAGCCAGAAAAAGTACTGGTAACTTTTGCTTGTCGTAATCAATGGGGAAAAGAGCAATAGAACTCTCGACTTCAGTTAAAAAGCTTTCGAAAGAAGCATTTTTATCAATATCTTTAATCCCCATAGAAATGCTTCTAGAAAAGTGAATTTTCCCATTTTCAAGTAAAAGTACTTGAGTTTGTGCATAATCAACTTCGATGATTGTTGAAAGTTCTTGATGAGTCTTTAGACAAAACGGTAGGGACTCAGATCCAAGACGAACAAACTCTGGGAATAGACGAACTTGCTTTAAAATATCTAGATAATGGTTCACTGTTTTTCTTGGGAGAACCACTACACGTACAGAAGTGCATTGATTAGGCAAAACACTCAAACAATCATAACTATAAACAATTTCAGATTTTGGATAGGGGACTAAACGTGTGACTTGAAAATCTACCATAGAAGAAATTTCTTCAGGTTTAACTGAAGGAAGAGTGATGTTTTTAATGGTCGCCAAATGACGGGGAATATTTAAAAAAACTTGGGAATTATTTGAACGAATATTTTTTAATACTTTACGAATTTCTTCTGTAATCTCATGATCTTTCCATCCCTTGATTAAAGAAATGGACGATAGCAAAAAATCATCTTCTTTCTCTGAGTCAGTCGCCAAAATCTTAAGCACGTCCTGATCAAAGTAGATAACGATTTTTTTATTATTTTTCCGTCCAGCTTTTAATCTTGATGTCATCTTTTTGAACATGTTCCACAACTCCATAAATATGCTTACCTGAATTATTCGAAGAACTCGAAAAGCCCATCGCTTCAATTCTAAAAAATTTAGATGTAACCCCTAAGAAGCCTTTAGATACTGCGTTAACCAATTGTGAAATCTGAGCATTATTGACAGGTTCAGCTTGGAAAAGCACTCTTGCTATCGATCCTTCATCCTTAAAAAGACCATCATCACTCGTTCCAATCTCTCCATCGAGTCCACGACGAAAAGTAAGAATCTTATGAATCAACTCATCATCAAAACCAAGAACTTTAAGTACTTCTTCAGAAGCAGTATTGATATTTACCTTACCACTTCCATAAATAGTTAAAAGATCTTTCCATTGATTTAAAAGTGCTCGCGTAAAATCTTTAACTAAAAGCAGTTCTTCTAAAGCTTCTAAAGGTGCGTCTTTTGCAGGATAGGGAATGTCTAAGCGTTCATAATAATCTTTTTCCGCACCTTCTCGTTCTGCAGCAGAATTTGCATCACGCCAGTCCATCACAGCAGCTACAATTTCTTCTGTTGCATTGGGTAGCCGCATTAAGATTTCTTTGGGTGCTGTATTAATATTAATCTTACGCTCTTCATCTAGTATACCAAAAGTTGTGATTTGTCCCAATTTAGAATCCTTTTGACCATAAGCGACCGAAAAAAATCCATCACCCAATTTTTTTTCTTTGAATGAACCTGGATTAACAGCCCATTTTTGATTTAAGGTTTCATATTTTCCGTCATCTGTAGTCGCTAGAATATACATAGCCCAGGAGAACCCCGCTTGAGCAAGATAGCGCTCCTGAACTTGGGAAACATGAAGACGCACCACCTTCATTTGAAGCATGGCATAAAAAGAAATGGTCATCGCCATCAAAGAAAGAATGGTCAATATCCATAAGGAGATAATAAGAATGGATCCTTGATTCTTATCGTTATTCATCTTCTAAATCCTTCTCATGGACTTCAATCAATTCACCTACAGGTAAAACCACTGTTTTTGAAAAAAGCTGATCTGATTGAGCTTTCAAGACAATCAAACGGGGAATGGTCTTAGGATCATTCCACTTTTTCCTCATGATTATTTTTTTTGCTTCAGGATCCCAATAGCCATATTCAAATTGAAAGTCTTTAAAGAGTGTGGAAAATAATTTGCCTGGCGGAGGACAGTCTGAAAAAGAATATTCTATGGGGTATTCTGCAAGATAGAGGCCCTTCTTCTGAGAACTTTTAGCTGATTTTAAAAAATAGTAATTCACCTTTGCCAACTGTAAAGAATCAGGAGTATCCTCCTTATTCAAATGTCTTAAGCCACAAAAATAAATCTGATCTGCTTCTCCTACAAAATGAACCCATTGATGAATAGATGCCATTCGAAGGTCATTTGCCATTTTAGATAGAACAATTCGCTCCTCGCTTGACTTATCTCTATTTTTCTCGGAATGCTGCCAAAGTCGAATACCTTGAGATAGGATAGAGTATAAAATAGCACCTATCACTGAAAATAAAGCGGCTGCAAGCAAGAGTTCAATGAGTGTAAATCCGAGTTGATGTCGTTTTTGCTTTTTCTTTTTCATCACTTTCATCTTTTTTCTTAATGAGAATCGTAGAAACTGAAATAGTATGAGCTTGACCCAGTCCCCAGTTAATTTTTAAATATGTTTTT